>NZ_JAUTYR010000095.1:0-827 GCF_041946035.1 Pseudomonas sp. AMR01 | reverse complement strand
CAGCGCCGCGTGAGTTTGTCGAAACCATTGCGAGCGATACGGCTCTGCGCCCGGTGATTGACAGCCTGCGCGGCGGCGTGGCGCGGCTGGAGGACGGTCTGCCCCGCTTGCGCAATGTGAGTTTGGGACGGCCCGCTGCCGGACGCGGTTGGCTTGGGCTCACGCCACGCGGTGCCTATGAGACCCGCGACCTGCGCCAAACGCCGCTGCTGCCAAGCTGGCTTGTCCTGCTGCTTTCCGCGCTGTTCATCACGGCCGCTTGGCTCCGCGAAGGGCGGCGCTAGAGGGCCCGCAGCAATAGGCCGCTTGCCAGTACCAGAACGGTCATGCCTGCGGTCAGTTCAGCCAATGCCGCCGCCTGCGCCAGCCGAGGTGAGCCGGAAAGCCCGCCGAGCAGTCCGGCCCGCAAGCCCGATGCTGCAAGCCCCGTGGCGATCGTGACCAAACCAGTGCCAATGGCCATCGCAAAAGCCCCCAGCACCCCGACAGCGCCAATCCCCATATGCCATGTGATCACCAGCACAAAAAGCGCTCCGGTACAGGGTCTTACGGCGATCCCCGCGATTAAAAGCAGTGCGTCGCGCAGGTTTCCGGCTTGTTGTACCGCCTCTATGCTCGGCCCGTGGGCGTGGCCGCAGTGACCGCAATGCGCGTCAGGAGCAGCAGGGCCTGTCCGCCGGGCATGGCGCAACCCGCGCCAGATCAGCCAAAGACCAATCAGCGCAATCGCCCCATAGCTGATTGGCGCCATAATGCTTTCCGTCACGCCGACCAGCGTTTCGCGCCCTAGCCCTAGCAGCAGAATCCCGGCATAGACCAGCGCCACG
>NZ_JAUTYR010000015.1:0-128031 GCF_041946035.1 Pseudomonas sp. AMR01 | reverse complement strand
AACTCCCACACGGTGCCCCCCCCCGCCGCTTGTCGTTTTTTTGGGGGGGGGGCTTTCGGGGGGGGGGGGGTGGGGGGGGGGGGGGGGGGGGGGGGGGGGGGGGGGGGGGGGGGGGCGCCCCCCACTTCTCGTTGATCAACGGTTGAGCTAGACCGGGCTGTCGGTGATCAACGCGTCTTCGCGGTCATATTGTCACCCAGGCGCCAGTGGCTTGATGGGCTGCACGCGCTAAACTCCACAGCAACGCCTGCCAGCATAAGGGACATCGCTTGAACGCCGACTTCGAGAGCAAGACCACGTTCCAGGGCCTGACCTTCAAGTTGTATCGCGGGGAGGGCGCGGCGTTGCTGGCGTTCGACCTCGCGCCAGACCTCGCCACAGCTGATTTTGTCGGCTTCAGCATCGAGGTGCGTTACCCCGGCGCCGACCAGTGGGGCGTGCTGCACAACCGCCTGCATTTTGACTACCCACCCACGCCCGAACAGCCGCGCAGCTTTCCCTCGACCGAGGCGCCGTTCCAGAAATTCCGCTGGATCCACGTGCCCAGCGAGATTCTCCCTGGTCTGTTCCGTTACCGCGTCACCGCCTGCTACATGGGCACCGACGGCACACTCACCAAGGGCGTCAGCCTGGAAAACCAGGTGTCGCTGGAAGCGCAAACCCTCAGCGGATTCGTGAACATCGGCTTTACTCGCGGCTTCGCTTCATCCCAGGCCTACGGCGACCGTTTCAACAATGAAACGCGCATCCTGCCGCCCGCGCGCTCAGCACCAAGGGCCTATTTGGACCTGGACATGGCGCCGTTTGAAAGCAACTACGCCTGGCTGGGTTTCGAGGCGCGGCAATTGATTCTGCAAGTGCTGGAACAAGTGGCGAACGACCCCGAACTGACCCTCGACGCGCTGATCTACGAAAGCAAGGAGCCGGACATCCTGCGCCGCCTCGAAGGCCTCGGCCCGCGCCTGCGCGCGATCATTGATGACCATGGTGATCAGGGCGCCGCCGACAGTTGTGAAAGCCTCAGCGCTGCGCGCTTGACCGCCGCCGGGGCGCAGATCAAACGCCTGCACTTCTCCAGCCAGCAGCACAACAAAGTGTTGATCGTGCGCCGCGCCGGAGTGGCGATTCGGGTGCTCGGCGGCTCCACCAACTTTGCCCTGCGCGGCCTGTATATCCAGGCCAACAACGTGCTGCTGTTTGACGATGAAACCGTGGCCGGCAAGTTCGCCGAAGTCTTCGATGCCTATTGGGCAGCGCCCACGACCTTTCGCAAAAACCCACTGTCGCAACAGTGGTGGGTGGTGCGCGACCAGCCAGGCTCGAAAGTTTCGTTGTGCTTCGCGCCCCACGCTGACAGCGCGCTGTCGCTTGACCCGATCGCCACCAGCATCGAACAGGCCAGCAGTTCGGTGCTGTATTCCATCGTCTTCCTGAATTTGATCAACGGCAAAGTGCGTGACGCCCTGGATGCGCTGATGCAGCGAGCGTTGTTCTCCTACGGCGTGGCGCAACGCACCGGCAAACTGGCGGTGCGCAAGCCGGACGGCTCGGTGGGGCTGTTGCCGTTCAGCTACCTGGCGAGCAACGCGCCGGCGCCGTTCAAGGCGGAATGGTCGGGGAATGCGGGGAACATGGTGCACAACAAGTTTGTGGTCACCGATTTCAATGGCGACAACCCCACGGTGTACACCGGCTCATCCAACTTGGCCGGCGGCGGCGAGAAAAACAACGGCGATCACCTGATCCGCATCGAAGACCGCAAGATCGCCGTGGTGTACGCCATCGAAGCGTTGCGCTTGTTCGACCATTTCCACTTTCGCTTCAATGCCAGCAAGCCCGGCGCCCTGCAAACCTTGCGCCTGGCCAAACCTCCCACGGCGGGGGAGAAGACCTGGTTCGACGCTTATTACAGCCCCGGCCATGTGAAAGCGCGGGACCGTGAGTTGTTCGTCAAATAGACAAGATCAACCATTCAACTGTGTGCTGCCAGCCTCGGTAATGCTGGCCATGGTGTCAGCGATGACTTCAGCACACACAAGAGCGAGGGTGATTTTCTTCAATACCGCGCGCGGTGTGCCCTTTACCGTAGCCTCATTCTCATTCGCTCGACTTAAAAGGAACTGCAATGAGCGCTCTTCTCTCCATGGCCGCCTTCGCGCTGGCTACTTCCATCACGCCCGGCCCCGTCAACGTGGTCGCCCTCAGCGCGGGTGCGCGTTTTGGTTTTGTGGCCAGCCAGAAACACGTCGCAGGCGCGGCGGTCGGCTTTACCTTGTTGCTGGTACTGATCGGCCTGGGCTTGCATGAGGTGCTGGTGCGCTGGCCGCTCCTTACGCAGTTGATCCAGTGGGGCGGGGTGGCTTTCCTGCTGTACATGGCCTGGAAGCTTGCAGTGGACGATGGCCGGCTCGACCCCGAGGGCACGGCAACCGCGCCGTCGATGCTGTATGGCGCGGTCATGCAATGGCTCAACCCGAAAGCGTGGCTGGCCTGCGTGGCGGGGATGGGTTTGTTTGTGGCCGAGGGTGATGCGCGCCAGGTGTGGGTGTTTGCGGCGCTCTATCTGGTGATCTGCTACCTGTCAGTGGCGTGCTGGGCCTACGCGGGCACTTTTTTGCGGCGCTACTTGAGCAACCCCCGGGGCGTGCGTGTGTTCAACCGTTCAATGGCCGCGCTGCTGGTGGCGAGTGTGGGTTATTTGCTGATGGCTTGAGCACTTCGCGGTACTGCCCTGGCGTGGCGGCGAAATGCTGTTTGAAGGCGCGTTGAAAATGCGCCTGGTCAGCGAAACCTGCGGCCAGGGCCACGTCGGCGATAGGCTCGCCATTGCGCAACTGGGTGCGCGCAAACTGCACGCGCTGGTTCACCAGGAAGGCGTGGGGCGTCAAACCGTAATGCAGCTTGAATGCGCGGATCAGGTAAGACGGCGACAGCTCGGCCGCCAGGCAAATATCCTCCAGCGTCAACGCCTGTGTGCACTGCTCGCGGATGTACTCGGCGGCGCGCTCCAGCTTGCTGTTGACCTCACGCGGCGGCCTCTCGGCCGGGTTCAGGCGCTGCTGCACTTCACTGAAATAACTCACCAGCGCGCTCTGTTTTTGCAGGTGCTCGGCGTGTTCATCGACCAATACCCGGTACAACGCCAATAGCCCGAGATAAAGCCCTTCGTCGCGGGTATACGGCGTGTTGAAGGGCCGATACCCCTGATCGGTGCTGAAGCCCAACTGGTGCTGCAAGTCGGTCAGCCATGCGGTGTCGAGGTAGAGCATCTGATAGGACCACAGCTGGTCGCGGAGGGGGTTGCAGGCGTGCACATCGCCGGGGTTCATCAGCACCACCGTGCCGGCGCTGATCTCGTAGGTCTGCGCGCCGTAGTTGTAATAGCTGCAACCGGCGGTGACCGCACCGATGGAAAAATGCTCGTGAGCGTGCCGGCTGTAGGCGACCTTGCGCCCGTCGGCGATGGTGCGCGCCTCGATAAACGGCAACGCAGGGTCGCGCCAGAAATTTGGGGCCGTAGGGCTGATCGACAAGGTCATGGTGAGGCGCTCCGTCAAGGTTGCAGCGCTAGAGTCCTGCATAAGGGGCGGATGTTCAAGGTAAACGCCACCGCGCAAAATCAGCGTTGCAGCACACCGCGAAACGTAGCGCTCAATGCACGCAGCGTTTCGCGCGAACGCGCATCGCTGATCCGGCTGTAGAGCACCACTTCACTCACGGGCAATACGGGCAAACCGTAGCGCTCGCTGACGTCCACCGCCCCGGCTGGCGCCACACGGTGGGCGAGGGCAGCGACGCCTAATCCGGCGCTGACCGCCGCGCCCACCGCCATCACGCCGCCCCCCACAAACACTTCGGTCCAATCGATGCACGCCTCGTCCAGCGCCCGGGTCGCCAAATAGCGCACGCCACAGGGCGCAGCCATGGTCGCCATGCGCAATGGGGCTTTGGGGTTGTGCAGCCAGGTCGGCGCTGCGAACCAGCCAAAGCGCTCTACCGCCAGCACCTCGCCGTCCTGGCGGTCGCCCTCGTTGCGCACGATCACCGCGTCCAGCTCGTTGCGGTCGAAGGCGCCGACCAGGTCGCGGGACGAGGCGATACGCACTTCAAGGATTACCAACGGGTCGTACGCCGCCAGGCGACTGAGCCACTGCGGCAGGTCTGGCCCGGCCACGTGGTCGCTGATGCCGATGACCAACCGTCGCGGGGCGTGGGTGCCCATGTCTCCCAGCGCGCGTTCGTGGGCATTGAGCAACGCGCGAGCGGCAACGATAAAGTGCTCGCCCTGTGGCGACAGCCGCACATGACGCGGCGTGCGTTCGAGCAGGCGATAACCGAGGCGGTCCTCCAGGCGTTTAAGCTTGAGGCTGATGGCAGCCTGTGAGGTATCAAGCGCCTCGGCCGCGCGGGTGAAACTGGCGAAATCTGCCACCAGCACGAAGGCCTGCACGGTGTCGATGTCCAGCGGTTTGAGTGCATCAGTCATATCAAATCCTTATTGCACTTATATCGGTTCATATCTTGTTGAAATCATCGGCACTGCGCAAGCTGCACTCTCAATGTGCACGGGAGTTTTGTCATGTTTGCCAAACAGTATTCACACCGCCTGCCAGCCGACTACGACATGGGCGTGATTCGCCGCCGCGTCGCGCAGTTGGGGCCGTTGTGGGATCACGCCGACGGGTTGCTGTTCAAGGCATTTATCGCCCAGGAGAACGGGGGCAACGTGTACGCGTCGGTGTACCTGTGGTCCGACCCGTTGCAGGCTGCCGACTTTTTGCTTGGCGAGCGGTTTCAGAAAGTGCTCGACAGTTTTGGTCGCCCGCATGTCGAGAGCTGGTTGCCACTGGAGGTCAGGCGTGGCCCGGCGCAGCGCGCGTTGAGTTTGTATCGGGAGGAGTGGCCGCTGGAGCCCGGGGCGGATCGGGCGGCGATTGTGGCCGCAGCAACAGCGCGCAATCAGCAGTTGGCGCAGAGCAGCGATACCTTCGCGGTATTTCTGGCGTTGGACGTGCAGGCATGGCGCTTGATTCGAATCACCTTGTCGGCCGAGGCGCTGAACGTGCAGCGTCCGGGGACGGGCTATCAGGTGTGGTACCTGGCCCATCCGGGAATTTAGCGTTTAACCGGTTGGCCGCAGCAACCGGCTTCCTGTTTCATGTTCGTTGTAACATGCTGACCACTTCGCGGGTTCACGCTGAATGCGCGTCGAAACAGAGTGAGTTGTGATGCTGGCGACCCGTTTGACCCTGATCTGCCATGCCACCACGCCCCTTCAAAAACAGGGGCGTTTTCCCGATGACGAATCCGTCACGATGAATGAGCAAGACGCGGCCTTATCCTTGGCGCATCGCTACAATAAAGGCCTGCGGCTGATGTGCGCGCCTGAGGCCCGAGCACGCCAGACGGCAGCCCTGTTCGGCTACGGGGCAGAGGTCGTGGATGCGCTGCGAGATGGCAATTTCGGCGCCTGGAAAGGTCAGGCCATTCGTGATCTGGACAGCGATGCCGTGGTGGCCTGGCTGACCGACAGCGCCTGTGCGCCTCACGGTGGCGAGTCGGTGGATCAGCTTTGCGCACGCGTTGGGCAGTGGATGATGACCCTTGAGTCTCAACCGGGTCACGTGGTGGCGGTGACCCATCCCTTTGTGATTCGTGCCGCAATGCTTTACGTCATGCAGTTTCCTGTATCGATGTTCTAACGGATCGACGTCGAGACGCTGTCCGCCACCGAGCTACGCTTCAACAACGTGTGGCGTCTGCGCCTGGAAACTCACGCCTGAGCGCGCGAACATGGCAAAATCCACGCCCCGCAATGAGAGCAACCCATGAAACGCATCCTGATCATCGGCATTGGCGCCGGCAACCCTGACTACATCACGATGCAGGCCGTGAAGGCGTTGAACCGCACCGACGTGTTTTTCCTGATGGACAAGGGCCAGAGCAAAGACAAGCTGATCGACCTGCGCCGCGAGATCTGCGACACCTACATCACCGAGCCCGGCTACCGTTTCGTCGAGGCCGAGTGCCCCGAGCGCGTGCGTGGCGATATCGACTACACCACCGCCGTGCAGGACCTGAACCGCGACAAGCAGCAGACCTTCGAGCGCATGATCAACGAGGAAATGGCTGACGGTGAAGTGGGCGCTTTCCTGGCATGGGGCGACCCTGCGTTGTACGACAGCACGATTCGCATCCTGCAGGCGATACTTGCCAGCGGCCGCTGTGAGTTTGAGTTCGACGTGATCCCCGGCATCACCAGCGTGCAGGCCCTGGCCGCCCAGCATAAAGTGCCGCTGAACCGCATTGGTCGCTCCGTCGAAATCACCACCGGACGCCGTTTGGCGGCGGGGCAGGCGAGTGATGCGGACACCTTGGTGGTGATGCTCGACGCCGAAGATTCCTATCGCACCGTGGCTGATCAGGATTTGGATATCTACTGGGGCGCCTACCTGGGCACGCCGGATGAAATCCTCATCAGCGGCAAGGTCGCTGATGTGGCCGAAGAAATTCAACGGGTGCGCAAGGCGGCGCGCCTGGAAAATGGTTGGATCATGGACACTTATCTGTTGCGCAAACCCTGAGGTAGCTTACCCATGCTCAAACTGTTTGCCCTGGCGTTGACGTTGTTGGCCGGCGCCGCCCATGCCGATTCCACGTTGCACACTGACTTGCCGCTGTCGTACCTGGAGCAAACCCAAAGCGATGCACGAAACCAGCCGCTGGTGATTTTCCTGCACGGGTTTGGCAGTAACGAGGAAGACTTGTTTGGCATCAAGGATTCGCTGCCGTCGACCTGGACTTACCTCTCGGCGCGGGCGCCGATGCCCGTGGCCCCGAGTGGTTATCGCTGGTTTGCCAAAACGGCGGGTGAGGGCGATTACAACGGTGAGACTGCCGACTTGCAGCGTAGCGCCAAGCTGATCGAAGCCTTTGTGACGCAGGCGACTGCCAAATACCACACGCAAAGTGACCGGGTGTTTTTGGTGGGGTTCAGTCAGGGCGCGATCATGTCATACGAGGTGGGCTTGAGGCAGCCAGCGTTGGTGCGCGGGATCGCGGCGTTGAGTGGCAGTATTTTGCCGGTGCTCAAAGCCGAGCTGAAGCCTCAGGCGTCATTGGACCAGCTGGCGATCTTTATCGGCCATGGCACATCTGACCAGGCGCTGCCGTATGCGTCGGCGACGCGGGCGAATGAGGTATTGACGGGGCTGGGGTTGAAGCCCGAGTTTCACGGCTATCCAGGGATGCCGCATACCGTGAGTGACGCAGAAGTGCAGGACCTGAAAGCGTGGCTGGAGAAAAGCCTGAAGTGAATGTGGTTGAAAATGTGGGAGCTGGCTTGCCTGCGATGGAATCTACTGGTTTTGCCTGGTGTACCGAGGTTTCTGCATCGCAGGCAAGCCAGCTCCCACAGAAAAGCGGACCCGGTGAAGCTGTTGAGGTCTTGCTCGGTCAAAAGTGTGGGAGCGGGCTTGCTCGCGAATGCGGTGTATCAGCCAACTCATCCATCAACTGACCCACCGTATTCGCGAGCAAGCCCGCTCCCACAGTGGATCTCCATTTTGTCTGGGAGACCGCAATCTGCACTAAAAAAACAGCGCCTTTGATTCAACCACTCAGGTCGGCTATTAGGCCGCTGTGCTCTTGCTTTTGATCTCAGACGCCCCGACAGCCCCCCCAGCCGACCAGATCACTTGCCCCCAGTAATCTGCTTCACCAACTCAGCATGCCCCTTCACATCATCCGCCCGGGAAATCGCCTGGATCACCAGCAAATGATTCCCCGACCCACCCAAAAAGGTCGAATTCAAAGTCTTGCCACCACCCTGCGTCGCAGTGCTGTCCACCTGACGCAAACCGAGGCCTTTAAAGGTCAATTTCTTCTCACCCTGTTTCTTGAAATCAGGCAGCGCGGCACTCTGGTCCTTGACGAAATCCGCCACCGCACCATCAAGAAATTGCGGGTCATTGTCCTTGATAGTCGCCCCATCGTTACGCTGCGTTTCAGCGACGATCACCACACTTTTCGTGGTCGCGTTGGCGTACAGCGTGCCCTGAGTGTCAGCGGTGCCATCATCCGCCTTGCCAGAGGGCAGGGCGTCGGCGGTGTAGGCCTTGGGCAAATTGAAGGTGAACTTGCCGCCCAAGGTGGAGATGGTCTGATCCGTGGACTTGGCGGCCGCAAACACGCTGCCGGCGGCGAGCGCGAGGGCCATCAGGACGGCGGTCTTGGTGAAAGTAGCCATGAAACGCTCCAGTGATGAACGAAATTGCGCCGTATTCTGTCAGAAAACTCGCAACCTCGTTCATCCGCAGGGTTACACCTTGTCGGACTCCTCCTCAAGCCGGTCCATCTCAAACAGCCGCGCCAGTTCCGTCCGCGCTTCCTGGGCGGTTTGCATGACCTTGGCGGCGTCGTCGTACACCGCGTGTTGGGCGGCGAGCACTTGCAAGTCGTGGTTCTTGAATCGAGTGATGCGCGCATCGGCCTGTGCCTGGCTCAAACCGAGGCCGACCAGGGTGCGGCGGCTCATTTCCAGGCTGGAGTAGAAGGTCTCACGCACCGGTGAAGCATCCAGGTCGACAAGGCGGTGAACGTGCTGGCGGTTACGCGCGCGGGCGATGATTTTCATGTGCGGGTAGAGCGTGCGCACCAGCTCGGCGGTTTTGATGTTGATCTCCGGGTCGTCCATGGCGATGACAAAAAACTCCGCCTGATCGACCTTGGCCGCGTGGAGGATTTCCTGGCGCTGGGGGTCGCCGTAGAACACCGGCATGCCGCCGAAGCTGCGGGTCAGTTCAATGGTTTCCACCGAGGTGTCCAGGGCGATAAACGAGATGTTTTGCGCGCGCAGTATCCGCGCGACGATCTGGCCCATACGGCCCATGCCCGCGATCACCACGCGTGGCGCGTCGCTCTCGATGGTGCGGTATTCCTCGGGCACTTCCACGGGTTTGACCTTGGGCTTGAACAGCTTCGGACACACCAGCAACAGCAGCGGGGTGACGGCCATCGACAGAGTAATGGTCAGCACCAGAATGTCGTAAAGGTGGGGTTCGAACAGGCCCTGATCGCGGCCGATCTTGAACACCACAAAGGCAAATTCACCGCCTGCCGCCAGCACCACGCCAAGGCGCAGCGCACTTTCGCGATTAAGGTCGCCGACCATTCGGCCCACCGCGTAGAGCAGCGGCAATTTCAAGCCGATCAACAGCAGCGTCAGCCCGATGACGACCAACGGCGAACTGAGCAACAGGCTGAGGTTGGCGCCCATGCCCACACTGATAAAAAACAGCCCCAGCAACAGGCCCTTGAACGGTTCGATCTGGGATTCCAGCTCGTGGCGGTATTCCGAATCCGCCAGCAGCAACCCGGCGAGGAACGCGCCGAGGGCCATGGACACACCCACCAGTTCCATCAGCCACGCCGTACCGATCACCACCAGCAATGCGGTGGCGGTGGACACTTCGCGCAGGCCGGTCTTGGCGACAATGCGAAACACCGGACGCAACAGGTAGCGCCCGCCGATGATCACCACGGCAATGCTGCCGAGGATCTGCAGCACATGCTGCATGCCCTGGGCTTCGGTGGTCGGGTGATCGCTGCCGGCCAGCAGCGGCACCATGGCGATCAGCGGGATTGCCGCGATGTCCTGAAACAGCAAAATCGCAAAGGCCAGCCGCCCATGAGGCTTGTTCAGTTCCTTGCGCTCGGCCAGGCTTTGCAGGCCAAACGCAGTGGACGATAGCGCCAGGCCCAGGCCCAGCACAATCGCGCTGTTCCATGACTGGCCAAACAGCCACAGCGCCACCACGCCCATCACAATACCGGTGAGTAACACTTGGGCCAGGCCAACGCCAAACACCGCCTTGCGCATCACCCATAAACGTTTGGGTGACAGCTCCAGGCCGATTACAAACAGCAATAACACCACGCCCAGTTCAGAAAACTGCGCGACGCTTTGCGGGTTGCCCACCAGGCCCAATACCGAGGGGCCGATGATCACGCCGGCGAACAGATAGCCAAGCACCGCACCCAGTTGCAGGCGCTTGGCCAACGGCACGGTGAGCACGGCGGCCAGCAGAAAAACCACGGCTGCTTGTAACAGGTTCCCTTCATGGGGCATTGCGAACTCCAGGCTCTTTAAAGCAAATCTACAAGGCGCTATTAGAGCGCTTTTTTACATTTGGAAACTTGTATTTTTGACGCGACAGCCAGGCGATGTTGGCTGTAATCCCAAGCTCACTCGGTTCTGATCAAAAACGAGCGCCTTTAAACCGCCTGAAAGGGCGGTTATTTATTGCAGATTAATAACCGTCAACGCGCCAGTTTTGAGATGCAGGCCTACTGTGGCGAGCGGGCTTGCCCCGCGTTGGGCTGCGAAGCAGCCCCAATAGGAGCGCTGCATTATTCCTGCTACACCGCAGCGTATGCTCTTAGGGCCGCTTCGCGCCCCAACGCGGGGCAAGCCCGCTCGCCACAATGGAATTTCAGCAGTATAAATACGAGACATGTACATCAGCACATTGCGTGACTACATCCGCGCCATGGGCGGTGAGCTGGAAATCATCGCGACGTTTCCGGATGGTCAGGTCAAGATCGACAATTTCACGTCCTAACGGCGTATGGGAACATCCCTATGAACCAACTCCTCGCCATGCGCGCTTTCGTGCGCGTTGTCGACACAGGCTCATTCAGCCGCGCGTCCGATCAGTTGGCGCTGCCGCGTTCGACTGTCAGCAAGCTGATCACCGACCTGGAAAAACACCTGGGCATCAAGCTGATGCACCGCACCACGCGTGCCTTGGCGCCAACGCTCGAAGGGCTGGAATATTACCGCCATGCCCGGCGCCTGGTTGTTGAACTGGACGAGGTGGACAGCGCCGTGCGCGGGCAGACGCTCAAGCCCGGCGGGCACCTGCGCGTGGATGCACCGGCCTCGTTCGCCAATTGCCTGTTGATCCCGGCGCTGGTGGATTTTCACCGTGAGTACCCGGATATCACGGTTGCCCTGGGTATCAGCGACCGTGCAGTGAACATCGTCGGGGAGGGCGTGGATTGTGTGATTCGCGCCGGCAAGCTCGATGACATGGCGATGATCGGCCGCAAGGTGGCCGACCTGGATTACCTGACCTGCGCGGCGCCCAGTTACCTGGAGCGTCGGGGTGTGCCGCAGTCGCCGGAAGACTTGCAGAACAATCACCTGAAGGCCGGTTATTTCTTTGCCTGGTCAGGCAAACCAGAGCCGCTTATTTTTGAAAACGGCGGCCGGCGAATTGAAGTGAGCGACTGTGCTTTTTCCACCAATGAGGGCAACGGCCTCAAGGAAATGCTGCTCGCCGGCCTTGGTGTCGGACAGCACTTCAAGTCGATCGTGCAGTATTACGTCGACAGCGGCCAGTTGGTTCGTGTGCTGCCGGACTGGTCACGCCCGACTACGCCGCTGCATCTTCTTTACCCACCCAATCGCCATCAGAGCGCACGGCTCAAAGTGTTTACCGACTGGGTAATCCGTACGTTTGGAGTCAGGGAATAATCGCCGTCACGCGGATCTCGACGCGCATGGTCGGCAAACCCAGTGACTCGACGCCCAGTTGTGTCCAGATGGGCGCATGGTTAGGCATGTAGCGTCGGTACTGCTTGACCATCGCTTCATTGACCTCGGGGGGGAAACCGCCGACGTGATAGGAGTTGACGTGAATCACATGCTCCCAGCGCGCGCCAGCCGTGGCCAGGGTGCGGTCGAGGTTATCGAAGGCCTGGGCGATTTCTTCGGCAATGTCGGCAGGGATCTGAAAGTCGTTGTCCCAGCCGCCCTGGCCTGAGGTTTCCACGCGATTACCGACTTTGACTGCCTGGGAGTAGTGCAGGTGTTCACGCGCGTAATCGCCATAGCCTGGGGTGACAAAAAACTCGGGGGTGCTCATGGTGTTTCCTCGGTTCAGTACAAGACCCGGCAGAGGCTAGCCGACTGAATGGGCGAACAAAATCCCGGATTTGTGCCATGACTATTTACCTGTGTGCACAATGGGTGTGCGATACAGCCCCACTGCCAGGCCCAGGATGATGACCGCGATACCTGTCAGTGCGAGTGGGGAAATGCGCTCGCCGAGTATCAACATCGAGCTGGCAATCCCGAACACCGGAATCAATAGCGACAGCGGTGCCACGGTGGACACGGGGTAGGTTTTGAGCAGCGAATTCCAGCCCCAATAGGCGAAGTGTGTGGCCATATAGACTTGGAACAGGATCGACAGCACTGCCGTCAGATCGAGGCGGGCCGGCAGGCCATCGAAGGCTGCAGCGCCGTGCATGCCCCAGGCCATCAGGAACAATGGAATCGGCGGGAACAGGCTCGCCCACACCATGAACGAAAAAATCTCCTTCACCCCCGACGCCTTGATAATGACGTTGCCGACGCTCCACGCCAGTGCGCTGAACGTGATCAGCAGGATGCCCAGCGTGGCGTGTCCGCCTTCCTGTGAAGCGATGATCCCCACCAGGCCCATCAACGCCAGGGCGCCGCCAACCCATTGCGCGCGGCGGATTTTTTCGTTGAACACTGCGCAACCCCAACCCAGCGTGAAGAACACGCTGAGCTGAATGATCAGCGAGGCGATCCCAGGGCTCACGCCGAGCTGAATGCCGCAGTTGATTGCGCCCCACATGCCCAGCCCGAATATCACGCCATAGGCGGCCACATAGCGAAACCTGACGGCGGGGCGCTTGATGAAGAACACCAGCGGCAAGGCGGCGAGGGCGAAACGAATGCCGGTCAGCACCAGCGGGTCAATCGAGTGCAGGCCCAGCTTTGTGATAGGAAAGTTCAGGCCCCACACCAGCGTGACAGCGATGGCGAGGGCGACGTGTTTGTTCAGCATGGACGTTCCTGAGCAGGTTCAAAGGCGCCAATGCTAGGGTGTCGGAAGTTGGCCCGCTTGCCATGCCGGGTCAAATTTTGACAGTATCGGGCCATGATTCCGACCTTCGACCTCAACGACCCGCACGCCGTGGTCACACTGCGCGACTACCCCTGCGGCACCGTCTTTGAGCGGCATACCCATCCGCGTGGCCAGTTCGCCTATGCCTCCACCGGCGCGCTGAAAATGTTCACCGACCTCGGGAACTGGGTGGTGCCGCCGCAACGCGCGATCTGGGTGCCCGGTGGCGTGCCCCACGAAATGCACATGCGCGGCGATGTGGTGATGCTCAATACCTACCTCGACGATGAGGCTGCCGGGCGCGCCGGTTTGCAGGCCCGCTGCCAGGTATTCGAGGTGTCGCCTCTGCTCAGGCATCTGCTGGAAGCGGCGCTGACGGCAACCTCCGATATTCGACGGCGCTGTGTGTTGACGCTGTTGGTGGATGAAATCGGCGCCATGTCGGAGCTGCCCCTCAGTGCGCCGTTGCCCGCCGAATCTCGTTTGATGGCGGCATGCCAGCGTTTTCTGGACGCGCCCACGCAAACCATCTCCCTCGACGACATGGCGCAATGGTCGAACATGAGTCGGCGCACGTTCACCCGGCATTTTCATCAAAGCACCGGCATGACGTTCGTGGCCTGGCGCCAACAGGTTTGCCTGCTGGAAGCGACCGCCCGGCTCAGCCAGGGCGCGTCGATTACCGAGGTGGCCTTTGCGTTGGGTTTCAGCAGCCCCAGCGCTTTCACCGCGGTGTTCCGGCGCAACCTGGGGGATTCACCGGCGCGCTACCTGGCCAAATCCAGGGCCGCCTCGATGTTCTGAAAAACATCACGCGTCGGTCAGGATTCACCTTTCTTGAAGGCATGCTTTGTTACTATCGCCGTCCATCGTTACCAGGAGTCACCGGCCCATGCAGCACCAGTGGGAGGAAATGCACCGCACCCGCAAGCCCACGTTCGTATTGTGCGGCGAGCCCCAGGGCGATGTGCTCAATCTCTATGTTCACGGTTATTCGGCGTTCTTCAACCGCCAGCAACTGGGCAATTTCAAGCAACAACTGGCAAGCATCGAAGGTTCGACCAACCTGATGCTGTTCTGGCCAGCGGGGCATTTCCTGGAAAACCTGTTTGCACCGTTCAAGGATGTAATCACCTCGATGCTCGGCGGCGGTGGCCTGGGTGCAGCGACCGTAGGCGTGGGCAAGGCGATTGCCTATTTCCTCGACCATTACAAAAGTGTCGAGGCGCGGGTGGATGAAGTGGCCCGGACCTTGTTGCCTGAATTGGCAGACTACCTGCACGCCGAGGCGCTGCCGGTACGGCGCATCAACCTGATCGGCCATTCCCTAGGCGCGCGCATTCTGGTCAAGAGTGTGTTGGCCAGCCCCGAGGTCGCCCGCGAACTGCCGTTGAACAATTTGTTGCTGATGGGCGGAGCGATCTGCACGTCCAGCCCATGGGAGGACGTGTCGGCACCGCTCAAGGGGCGGGTGATCAACTGCCATTCCAGCAAGGACTGGGCGCTGGCGATGAAGCCGGATGCCGAGCGCTGCATTGGCCGTTATGCGATTCCGCTCACGCCTGCACTGAAGGGGAAAGTCACGAATGTGCACCTCACCACCTTTGATCACGCCGCCTATTGGCCGCAATTGAAGACCGTGGTGCAGTACACCGACCTGTTGCACGAGCGGCGCGGCATGATTCGCGCGGATCAGCGCAGCACCGAGGTGCGTTTTGCTGAACAGGATCTGGAACTGTTCCCGGCCCTCGTGCAGGCGCGGCCCGAGGAGGTGAGGTTCCTTGCCGAGTTGATGGCGCAAAAGCGCAGTGCGTCGATTGATGCGAGTGTGCGCGAGCCCTTGAAACTGGCCATCGAGCTGCAGCGCATGGGCGGCGACAGCTTTATGAACCTGGCCCGCGGTCACGGCGTGAGTTACCGCCAGATCGCCGAAGACGTGGCGCAGCGGCTGGCGATCAAGTTCGATGCACCGGTTGCATCCGTCGCGCTGGCAGACATTGAGGCGCAGGTCGCAGAAAAACTCATCGAGCAGCACAAGCACAAACTCAGCAGCGCTGACCGCCAGGCTTTCGATGCCGAACTCAAGGCCGCTGCGCAAAAAGAACAAGGGCTGTTCAATCGCATCGACGTCGGCCGTTCGGCCACCACTGCGCTCAGCGGCACGGCGCTGGCGGGGCTCACCGGGTTAATGCTGCGTCGTGGCGCCGCCACGGCCATTCCCGTGGTGGGCCAGGCGTTGGCGGCCGCGATGTTACTGGTCAGCGGCGTGCGAGCATTCTCCGGGCCGGCCTATTCGATCACTACGCTGGCAGTGCTGGTGGTGGGCCTGATTCGTCAGCGCATGGAGCGCGAGGCGCTCAACCAGGAGATGGACCTGGTGGTGCAAGTAGTGGAAACCTTTGATCTGCCCCGGGAGACGGTGATGCGCACGGTTACGTCCGACTGATAAGCTGTTGCCACTATTGTGTGTTTGCCTGGAATACCGCGTGAAATTCAGCCTGCCGAAAATCGCCACTGCCCCGTTCTGCCCGCCGGAAGTGGCCGGCTCCGTGATCGTTGACCCCAAGGCTTCGTTCTTCAAGCGCGCGCTGATGTTCGCCGGGCCCGGCCTGCTGATTTCCATCGGCTACATGGACCCGGGCAATTGGGCAACGGCTATCGAAGCCGGTTCGCGCTACGGCTACAGCCTCCTGTTCGTGGTATTGCTGGCCAGCCTGGCGGGCATGGCGGTGCAGTGCCTGTGCTCGCGGCTGGGCATCGCCACCGGCAAAGACCTCGCGCAACTGTGCCGCGCGCGCTACAGCAAGCGTTCCGCGCGCACCCAATGGGTACTGGCGGAAATCTCCATCATTGCCACCGACCTCGCCGAAGTGCTCGGCTGTGCGTTGGCGTTTCACTTGTTGCTCGGCGTGTCGCTCACCACCGGCATCGTCATCACCGCTTTCGACACGCTATTGATCCTCGCCCTGCAAAACCGTGGCTTCCGCCGCCTCGAGGCGATCATGCTGGCGTTGGTAGCAACCATCGGCGTGTGTTTCTTTATTGAACTGGTGCTGATCAAGCCGTATTGGCCCGACGTGCTCAGCGGTTTCACCCCTTCACTGGCAGCCATCAGCGACGCCGCGCCGCTGTACCTGGCCATCGGCATTCTCGGCGCCACCGTGATGCCGCATAACCTCTACCTGCACACCTCAATTGTGCAAACCCGCATGATCGGCAAAGACCTCGCCAGCAAACAGGACGCGGTCAAGCTGGCGCGTATCGACACCATCGGCTCCCTCGCTCTGGCGCTGTTGGTCAATGCCGCGATTCTGGTATTGGCCGCAGCTGCGTTCTACAAGACTGGTCACACGGATGTGGTCGAAATTCAGGATGCCTACCATCTGCTCGACCCGCTGGTGGGCGGCGCCTTCGCCAGCATTCTGTTCGGCGTGGCCTTGCTGGCCTCCGGGCAAAGCTCGACCTTCACCGGCACCATCGCCGGGCAAGTGATCATGGAGGGTTACCTCAACCTGCGCATTCCTTGCTGGCAACGCCGCCTGATCACCCGTGGCCTGGCACTGATCCCGGCGTTTTTTGGCGTATGGCTGATGGGCGACGATGCCATCGGCAAGCTGCTTATTCTCAGCCAGGTAATCCTCAGTCTGCAGTTGCCGTTTGCGCTGTACCCGCTGATCCGCATGACCGGCGACAAGCAGTTGATGGGGCCGTTCGTTAACCGGTTGCCTACGCGGTTGCTGGCGTGGTTTTTGTTTGCGGTGATCAGCGGCGCGAATGCCTGGTTGATTTGGCAGTGGTTGTTTTGACCGGATAACCAGATCCGGCCGCCATGTGGTTCTTGCGCTCAAAGGTAGCCAGTACGTCGTCGGGTAGTGGAGCGTCGAAGTCATCAGGAATAATGAGTTTTCCCTTCATTGCGCCGATGCGCTGTCCCAGCGAAACGGTATTCATCGTGGCATTCGCGTCCATGGCATCTCTCCTGGAGGTAAGTCGCAAAAGTCTGCCGCAGTGTAGGTAGTCATGAAATAGTGGCCCGTAAAATAAGAACGAGCCTACTTTTTTACCTAGGAAATTTCCTCAACTGCACCGTCTGGCGTGACCCAAACCCCTCACCGATCCCAATACGGCATCACCCCAAAACACTCCACAAAATAATCAATCACCGTGCGCACCTTCAGTGACAACCGCCGGCTGCCCGGCCACAGCGCCGCGATCTGCTGCGGTTCCAGCGTGGTTGCCACCTCATAGTCCGTCAGCACCGCCTGCAACGTCCCCGCGCGCAAGCCTTCGCCGATCAGCCAGGACGGAAACACCACCAGCCCCAGGCCTTGTTCGGCGGCGTGGGTGAGGGTGTCGGCGTGGTTGCCGGTGATGGGGCCTTTGACGCTGTAAGGCGTCCAGTCACCGCCGTCGCGGCGGAAAAACCAGCGTTGCTGGCCGGTGATGCCTTTGTAGGCCAGGCACTGATGGTGGATCAGCTCATCGGGATGGCTGGGCGTTCCATGCTGCGCGAGGTAAGCGGGGCTGGCGGCGAGGCGAAAGCGCTGGGGCGCGAAGATGCGCGCTTGCATGCCGGAGTCGTTAAGCACGCCGATGCGAAACAGCAGGTCGGTGCCATCCTGCAGGGGGTCGACGAAGGTATCGGTTTGCTGGATATCCAGCTGCAATTTCGGGTAGCGCCGGCACAATTCGCCCAGCCACGGCGAAAGATGGCGCTGGCCGAATACCATCGGCGCATTGATGCGCACCAGACCGCTCGGTTCGGCTTCCTGTTCCTGCAAGGCCTGACCTGCGGTTTCCAGTTGTTGCAGCATCAGGCGTGCGTGATGGCCAAGCAGCCGACCGGCCTCGGTCGGGCTCACCGCGCGGGTGTGGCGGTAGAGCAGCTGTTGGCCCAGCGCCTGTTCCATCAACTGGACCTGCCGCGAAATAGAGGAGGGCGCCAAGCCTTCACGGCGCGCCACTTCGGAAAAACTGCCGTGGTCGAGCACGGCGACGAACAGGCGCAGCGCCTTGAAACTCAATTCATTCAAACCCTGCATCGTGGCTCCGTGCTGTGCGTAATGCGCAAAGGTGTTATCCGCATGCTCCCATTTATCGCACAGGAGAGCCACTGGATAATGCGCGTCAAGTTTCCTTTCCAGACGTGTGGGTGATGTATGCAAGCAAGTAGTACCGAGGGTGTGGCGCAGGCCACGCCGAAGAAAAACCTTCTGCGGCTGTTGTTACTGCCACTGGTGATTCTGGCGGGCATGGGCCTGTCGATGGAGGCGGGTTTGCTCGGGCCGCTGGGCGTGCAGGTGGGCCACTTATGGGCGACCTTGAGCATTTTCGGTGTGGGCACGGCCATTCTGTTTTTGATCTTGCTGTTCAGCGGCCCGCAGAAGGGCCCGGCGCTGACCGATTTGCCACGCTGGCAGTTGATCGGCGGCTTTTTGGGGCCGATGTACGTGGTGGTGCTGACCCTGGCCACGCCCCACATCGGGATTGCCATGACCATGATCGCGATTCTTTCGGGGCAGGTCGGCAAGAGCGTGCTGATCGACCATTTCGGCTGGTTCGGCACCGCGCGCAAGAAGGTCAACGGCGAGCGCTGGATAGCCCTGGCGTTGATTGTGGCGGCACTTGTTCTGATTGCGAGAGGCTAAGGCGATGAATCTGATTCTGTTATTGGTACTGGTGATTGCCGCCGGTGCGGTGTTGAGTGTGCAGGCGGCAATCAATGGTCGCTTGGGCCAGTCGGTCGGTGTGTTGCGCAGCAGCTTGCTGACGTTTGCAGTGGGCGCAATCACCACCGCCTTGCTGATTTTCTTCTTCGAGCCGGCCCAGGCGATCAGCCTGTTGGACGTGCCGAAATGGCAACTGACCGGCGCGCTGTTCGGCGTGGTGTACATGATGGTGATGGTCGGCGCGGTGCCAGTGGTTGGCACGGCAGTCGCGACGGTGGCGGTCATCGTCGGGCAGTTGGGCATGGGCATGCTGATCGACAACTTTGGCTGGCTGGGCAACCCGGCCATCGAGCTGTCGGGCAGCCGAATCGTGGCGATGTTGCTGTTGGCGTTGGCGCTGGTGTTCATGTATCGCAGCAATAGCCGCCAGGCCGATTAACGGCGCTGAACCATGGTCGCTCTCCTATAGTCACTGCTTAAGGTGCGGCGCTCGCCGCACCGGGACGACCATGAAAAAGGAGTCTGAACATGGCTGATAAAACCTGTGCCTGCCCTCACTGCAAATGCGTGTTGGGCGTCGATGCGATAATGAAGGACGGTAAAGGCTATTGCTGTCAGGGCTGTGCCGAACAGCACGCACATGGCGAACCCTGTGCATCGGCAACAGGCTGTGAATGCACCAAGTCTGCCCACGGTTAAAACGCAAAAATTCTCTCGGTTTGTCGGGTAGCGGTCATTACCATGGCCGCTCACCCTTGCTTGATGTGCCCTTCATGGCCCTGGCCGCTCCTCCCGACCTCAGTGATCCTGCCGTTCCCGTGCAACCCTTGGCGCGCATCTACCTGCGTGGCTTGTAGGTGGCGCCCCACAGCCACGATTGGGGCCGTTTTCCCTACACCACGTTGCCACGCATTCCCGGGCGCGACTTTGCCGGTGTGGTGGTGCAAGGCCCGCAAGCGCTGGTCGGCCAGGAAGTCTGGGGCACCGGTCGCGACCTCGGTTTTTTTGCCGATGGCTCCCACGCGCAATTTCTCACCGTGTCGGCCAAGGGCGTGGCGCACAAACCCACTCATCTGAGTTTTGCCCAGGCCGCTAGCCTTGGCGTGCCGTACACCACCGTTTGGGATGCCCTGGAGCGCAGCGGTGTCGGTAAAGGCACGCGTGTGTTGGTGATTGGCGCTAACGGCGCGGTCGGCAGTGCGGCGCTGGCACTGGCAAAAATTCGTGGCGCCGAGGTAGTGGGCGCGGTGCGCAAGGCGGATCAGGTTGACGCGCTGCAGGCGCAGGGTTTTGCCGCCATCGCGTTGGGGCAGCCGGAAGCATTGGGCGCGCAGGTCAATACCGTGTTCAAGGGCGGTGCGGATGTGATCTTCGACACCACCGGTTTCTGGCTGCCAGCGGCTGTTGCGGGTTTGGCCCCGTTCGGGCGCATCGCAATTATCGCCGCGCCGGTCGATGGCCACGTACAACTGCCGGCCCTGGCCCTGTACCGCAAGGGTGGCTCGGTGGTGGGGATCAATTCGCTGCTCCACAACTGCGAACAGTGCGCGGTGATGCTGGAGCAGTTTGGGCGGTTTTTTGATGAAGGGTTACTGCCACTGCCGACGGGGCTGCGCGAAGTGGCGTTGGCTGATGGGGTGCGCAGCTATGAGGACGTGAACAACGGCAGTGCAGACAAAATCATCTTCCTGCCTTAAATGCGGTGAAAAATGTGGGAGCGGGCTTGCTCGCGAAGGCGGTGTGTCAGCTACCGGATTCATGACTGATACACCGCCTTCGCGAGCAAGCCCCCTCCCACATTTTGATCTTCATCAGTCTTCTGGAGCGGCTGTTGATCGGACATTTCCCACGAAGGTTTCAGGTTGTGGCTCGGAAGGCGGCTGACTAACCTCACTGCCGTCGCTGCCCATTCAGCGATCGGATTTGACCGTCCGACATAACCAGTGCGCTACAGCACCCAAGACCTGCACCAGGCGTTTTGTACTCGCTTGATGTATCGTGTCGCGGCAGCTGTGCGCGGGATACCTTCGGGTATGCCGGATCCCTGGTTCCGGTCGGTCAACCCGCGTTCAGCTGCCACCCCACTTTGTTTGACCGCAAGTGGTGGCAGCTCCATTACCAGGAGTTTCACCATGATCAAAGACAGCCCAAATCCCCCTGGCCCACACGGCTTCGATACCAGCACCCTGCACGAAGTGGCCTACCGCGCGATCAACCACTACCTCAACCCCGGAAAACCCATACCCGAACCCACCGACGGGCTCTTTACCGTGCGCGCCGAGCTGGGCACGGAAACGTTGCTGGTCAATGCGTCTCAGGATCTGGCGTCCATCAGCGACATCGCCAGCCACCTGGCCTTTGAAATCGAAGGTGCTCATCGCAATGTCGCGCTGGGCATCTGCCGGATGCTGGAGGGTGTGCAATTGTTGGTCGACAAGGCCCTGAATGTGGCCCATCCAGCGGCCTAGCGGTTAGCGCGTTCAGAAAATGTGGGAGGGGGCTTGCTCCCGATGACGGTAGGGCAGGCACAGTTGTGATATCTGACCCACCGTCATCGGGAGCAAGCCCCCTCCCACACTTTGATCTTTATCAGGCTTCTGGGACGCCTTTTTCCCAGGCTGACCAGTTCTTGAGGATCGCCTGCACCAGCGGGTTCCCGGTGCGATACAGGTTTTCCAGCGCCGGCACAAACCCGCCCTGATCTGCATATTTCAGCAGGTTATCCACTTCGCTGTAGCCGGGGTACGGACGGTCGAAATCGGACCCGGCGCGCACCACGGCCAGGCGCTGGATATCCACCAAGCCTTCGCGGCTCGCGCGCAACAGGGCCTCGTAGGTGGAGTTGTCTTCCTGCTGAGTCGTGCAGTACTCACCTTTATTGTCGGTCAGCAATTTGGTCCACACTTCGGCGCGTTCACTCAGGCGCGTGCCGGAGAACCAGGTGTTGCCCGCCAGCGTGTCACAGCGGGTGACTTGCGGCGGCTGGTTGGCGGGTGCGGCCGGGTAGTGTTTGCGCCAGGCCGTGGACTCCTTGCTTTCTGTCAGCTCAACGTTCTGCGACAGGGCGAACGCCTTGGCTTGCAGCTTGGGGTTCAGCTCAAACACTTCGGTCTTGTAGTCCAGCGGCGGTTTTTCGTTAGGCCCTTTGGTGTTGATGCCGATGTAGCCGGTTGGCCAATCCTTGGGCGCGTCGCGCGAATCCAGTTCCCACTGGGTGCCGAATTCCACCAGGTAATGGGCCCAGGCGGCGGTGCCGATGGTCCCGTGTTTAGGGCTGATGCCGGCGATCCCGGCGATCAGGAAGTAGCTCTGACGCAGGTCGAACTTGGGCGACAAGGCCAGGGCCAGGGTGGAGGCGGCGGCGTTGGTCTGGCCCATTCCGGTCACCAGCAGGCACACGTCCTGAGTGTTGCAGCGAATCACCGGGTATTCGGCGGAGAGGCCCGGCACGCGTACCTCTGTCTTGAGCTCCAGGCGGTCGATCCAGGTTTGCGCCTCGGGCGCGAACATGGTGATCAGCATGACTTTGGGTTTGATCGGCGCGGTATCCGCCAGCACCACGTGGGGCAGCAGGGCCAGGCCCACGGCGATCGAGAGTCGTGTAAACGCGTTCATCTAATGCTCCTTTATCAGAATTGGTAGCCCACGCCGGCGTAGTAACCCCAGCCGTCGGAGCGGGCGCGGAAGTTACCCTCGCCAAAATTCAACTCGCTGCCATCTTCCCAGTTGCCGCCGTTATGGAAGTAACGGCCCACCAGGGTGAAGCGCAGGTGAGTAAACGAATACAGCAGCACGTTGGTGGCCACTGTGGAGTTGGCGGTGCGCGCCGGGTTGTCCTTGTGCAGGTTTGAGCCGAAATCGTGGTTGGTGAAGCCGATGTAGGTCAGCGAAGCGCCGTTTTCAAAACTGGTGATGGGCACGATGTACTTCATCTGCGCACGGTAGCCGTCCCACGAGTATTCATTGCTCGCGCCATAGTTCTCCCACTGGTAGCGCCCGTAGAAGTTGGCCGACAGGTTGACCCGCGAGTGCGTGTCGATGTCGGTGCCCAGGCCGCTGTACAAGGTGTTGGCACGGTTTTCCTTGTTGCTGCCGTGGTCGTAGATCCAGTCAAAGGCTACATACCATTCCTTGAACGGCCCGACTGCCAGGCTGCGCCCCGCCAGGTAGTCGATGGAAATACGCGGCTCGTGCTCCATAAACACCGGCGAACCATGGTCCCACGCGCCTTTGTCATTACTGTTACCGATGCCGAGGACCTTCGGCACGTCGATATAGCCATACAACTCGAACGGGCCCTTGCGGCCGAAGTACTCGTATTCCAGGTACACATCGTCTGAGGGTTTGGGGCCGAAGCTGATGTCTTTGCTGCCGATCAGCGTGAGGTCCTGGTTGAACCAGTCCGACAGGTACGCGCCTTTCTTTGCCGGGCTGGCTTCCGGGCTTTTGGTTTCAGGGCTGAGGGTTTCGCCCTGTGCTGAGTCATCTGAGGGTTTTTCCTGCGCCAAAATGGGTGCACTGAGTACTCCCGTAACGGCGGCCAGTAGCAAGGAAACACCGAAAGAAGCAGGACGCCTTGAGGTGGGGTGCATGGAAAATCCCTATTCGTACGCGGTTTGGACCCGGTTCAGCGGGTAGAGGTGAACCTGGCTGCCAAGTTCGTTTCGCAAACGTTTGCACAGGCTGTACCAACTTTGCCCAATCAGTTGATCAGCATGAAAAAAAGGTTGATTAGTCGACCTTTTGATCAGCAATGACTCGGTGTCATTTTTTCCACGCGGTTGAACAAATACGTCGCGGTTTCCCGTCGATATTCACTCGGCGTCTGGTTCATCTCGATCCGAAAATGCCGGTTGAAGTTGGACAAGTTGGCGTAGCCCACTTCAAAGCAGATATCCGCCACCGACATCTCGCTTTGCAGCAACAAGCGGCAGGCGCGCTGTACGCGAAACTTGCGCATCAGGTCGATAAACCCGTGACCGGTGTTGCGTTTAAAGAACCTCGAGAAGCCCGGCTCGCTCATGTCCAGTTGCCGGGCGATGACTGACAGGCGCAGGTCGCCGGTGAGTTCACGCATCAAGTAGTCGAAGGCCTTGTTGATTCGTTCGGCGCTGCGGGCATCCAGTGTGGGGGCGTAGCAGGGGCTGGCCAGCGCCTGGCTGTGCTGGGGCGGAGCATGCTTGAGCGTATCGAGCAGTTGCAGGAACAGGATCAAGCGTTGCAGGCCGTGGGCGCTGCCGATGGCTTCCATTAAACGCGCCGCCTGCACCGCGGTGTCGCCGCTGAACGCGAGGCCGCGTCGGGCGTTTTCGAACAACGGCTGCAAGTCGCCAAGCTCCGGCAGGGTTTTGCGCAGGGCGAGGAGGGCGGCGCCGTCGAATTGCAGCACCACGTCGCGCCCGGTCAGGTATTCGCCGGGGGCCAGGTCGCCGATCCAGTCGTGGGGCAGGTCGGGGCCGATCAAGGCGACATGCCCGGCGCTGAAGGCGCCAATATAGTCGCCCGCGACCAACTTGCCGCTGCCTTGGCGAATCAAGTGGATTTCAAACTCGGGGTGGTGGTTCCAGCGCGCCAGGTCATAGGGGTAATCGTGTTCGAACCAGCGAAAGCAATGATCAGGTTCGGGCAGGATCACTTCGAGTTCGGCAGGGCGGTGCTCGAACAGCGTGGCGCGGCTGACAGGCATGGCGAGGCTTCTTTGTTGTACTTGGAATACCCCCAAAATACGCGCCTGCGGCGTGTGCGCGCTACCCCCGGTTTCGCCCGGCACTGATACTTTTTTGATCCTGAGCCTTGGGTTAAAAAAGTATCAGCCGGGCATTCGCCATTCGTTTGTGAGGGGTTGGCAGAGCTGCTGTAATCGGCGCTCAACAACAAAAACAACAGGTGGAAACCGCCATGTTCCCGATTTGCAAAGGCAAGCTCCCGCAAGCGCTGTTCCTGCTGTCCGGCCTGGCGCTGGCCATGCCCAGCCACGCCGCCGACACCGTGACCATTGCCACGGTCAACAACAGCGACATGATCCGCATGCAGCGCCTGTCCAAGGTGTTCGAAGAGCAGCACCCGGGCATCAAGCTGAACTGGGTCGTGCTCGAAGAAAACGTGCTGCGCCAACGCCTCACCACCGATATCGCCACCCAGGGCGGGCAGTTCGATGTGCTGACCATCGGCACCTACGAAACCCCACTGTGGGGCGCCAAGCATTGGCTGGAGCCGTTGACCGATCTGCCGGCCAATTACGACGCCGACGACATCTTCCCCTCGGTCCGCCAGGGCCTGTCGGTGAACAACACCCTGTATGCCTTGCCGTTCTATGGCGAAAGCACCGTCACCTATTACCGCACCGACCTGTTCAAACAGGCCGGCTTGAGCATGCCCGCGCACCCGACCTGGACCCAGCTCGGCGAGTTCGCGTCCAAGCTCACTGTTAAGGACAAAGACCAATACGGCCTGTGCCTGCGCGGCAAGGCCGGCTGGGGCGAGAACATCGCCTTGCTCAGCACCATGGCCAACGCCTTTGGCGCGCGCTGGTTCGATGAGCAGTGGAAGCCTGAACTGACCAGCCCCGAGTGGACGGCCGCCGCCAACTTCTACGTCAAGACGCTGAAAAAATACGGCCCGCCGGGGGTCTCCAGCAACGGCTTCAATGAAACACTGGCGCTGTTCAACAGCGGCAAGTGCGCAATGTGGGTTGATGCCAGCGTCGCCGGCTCCTTCACCACCGACAAGAGCCAGAGCAAGGTCGCCGACAGCGTAGGGTTCGCCGCCGCCCCGACCGAAGTCACCGACAAGGGCTCTTCATGGCTGTACGCCTGGTCGCTGGCGATTCCGGCCACCTCCAAACACAAAGACGCCGCCAAAGCGTTCATCACCTGGGCGACGTCCAAGGACTACATCCAGCTGGTCGCCGATAAGGAAGGCATCACCAACGTACCGCCGGGCACCCGCCAGTCCACCTACAGCGAGGCTTACCTGAAAGCCGCGCCGTTTGCCCAAGTGACCCTGGAAATGATGAAACACGCCGACCCCGCGCATCCGTCGGCCAAACCGGTGCCGTACGTGGGCATCCAGTACGTGACCATTCCCGAGTTTCAGGCCATCGGCACCTCGGTCGGCAAGCTGTTCTCGGCGGCGCTGACCGGCGGCATGACGGTTGATCAGGCGCTGCTTGAAGCCCAGGCCACCACCGAGCGCGAGATGAAACGCGCCGGCTACCCTAAATAACGTCGACAGGACTCCCCATGAAACGACTGGAAGGTAAAAGCGCGCTGATCACTGGATCTGCGCGCGGGATCGGCCGCGCCTTTGCCCAGGCGTATATTGCTGAAGGCGCGACAGTTGCCATCGCCGACATCAACCTGCAACGCGCCCAAGCCACCGCAGCCGAACTCGGCCCACAGGCCTACGCCGTGGCGATGGACGTCACCGACCAAGCCTCTATCGACGGCGCCATTGCTGCCGTGGTGGCCAAGGCTGGCAAGCTGGATATCCTGATCAACAACGCCGCGCTGTTCGACTTGGCGCCCATTGTTGATATCACCCGCGACAGCTATGAGCGGCTGTTCTCGATCAACGTCGCCGGCACGCTGTTCACGCTGCAGGCCGCCGCCCGGCAGATGATCAGCCAGGGCCACGGCGGCAAGATCATCAACATGGCCAGCCAGGCCGGGCGCCGTGGCGAGCCGCTGGTGGCGATCTACTGCGCAACCAAGGCAGCGGTGATCAGCCTGACGCAGTCGGCGGGGTTGAACCTGATCAAGCAGGGCATCAACGTCAATGCCATTGCGCCGGGCGTGGTGGATGGCGAGCACTGGGACGGGGTGGATGCGATGTTCGCCAAGCATGAAGGGTTGGCGCCGGGCGAGAAGAAGAAGCGGGTCGGGGCCGAGGTGCCGTTCGGGCGGATGGGCACAGCGGAGGATTTGACCGGGATGGCGATTTTTCTGGCGTCGAAAGAGGCTGATTACGTGGTTGCCCAGACCTACAACGTCGATGGCGGCAACTGGATGAATTAACTGTACGCCGATCAAAAATGTGGGAGCGGCGGTGCGACGATTCGACTTGCTCGCGAATGCGGTGGTTCAGTCAGTATATTTGTTGACTGACACGCCGCATTCGCGAGCAAGCCCGCTCCCACATTAGATCTCCATTATTCTTGAGGTACTGGCTAATCAGCAAAACTGCGATCAAAGAAGTAAATGTCTCCCGGTTTTAACACCTGCACCGTCGCCTGCGGCCGTCCCCCTTCACCCTGTTTCTTGCGCCCCGTCTCGCGCAAGTACCCGGCTTCGGTCAACTTCAACAACCGCTGACGAATACTGGTCTTCAACACCGGCCGCGCCAGCACCACTGAAAAAATCGCCGTCGCTTCCGGCGCGCTGAACTCATCCCCCAGAAACATCAGCGGCAAACTGCTGTACAGCGACTTGGAAAACAGCCGTTCCTGCACCGCCGCCACGATCAGGTTGTGATCGAACGGCAACCTGATGCTGCCATCCGCCAGCGCATTCAGCGAAAACCATTGCTGATGCTCGGCGAGCTCTACTTCGTCAGCCACAATCGCCAGGTAATAGGTGGACGACGACCAGCAGCGCGGATCGCGAAACGCATCACCCACCGTGCCCACTTGCTCGCTCCAGGCCAGCGCCAGGCCTACCTTGTCACTCGCGCGCAAGCGCTCCACGGCGTCCTTGAGGCTCAGGTCTTGCACGCCGCCATTCACCACCACGCCGGGTAGCGCCCAATGCCCGGCGAAAGGTTCGGCGTCACGTTTATTCAACAGCAGCTTTAATTCCCCCGAGGCGCGGCAGTAAAACAATACGCACAGGTCGACAGTGTGCAGGTAGGCGCTGAGTGGCATGTGAGGTCCTTATGAACGGTGGCAAGGCACAGTCTAACGGATCGAACAGCTATGTCATGTACTGACACCAGGATAAATAACCAAATGTTTCTTGCAATGAAAGTACATGACGTGTACTTTTGTTTCCAGGCCACAGGAGAACCACCATGACCCTCCCGAAAACTGCCATCGCTTCATTCGACGTTGACCCTCAAAAGAGCTTCACGCCGCTGTGCCCGGATGAGTTGCCTGTGGCCGGTGGCGACCAGATCGGCGCCGAACTCAACTACATGGCCAGCCTAGCCGGCCACCGCGTCGGCAGCAAAGACGCGCACACCCCGCAGGCGCCCTGGGTGGTCACCGAACGCAGCGACATGTACCAGCCCACCGGCATGGCGCACGCCGATATCACCTGGGTCAGCCACTGTGTGCCGGGCACCGAAGGCTTTACCTTGCTGGACGAGTTGCCCACCCCGTATGACTACGACTACTTCATCTGGAAAGGCGTCGAACCCGACCTGCACCCTTACGGCGCCTGCTACCACGACCTGCACGACAAGCTGTCCACCGGCGTCATCGAATACCTGAAGGCCCACGGCGTCACCCGCGTGATTGTCGGCGGCCTGGCCCTGGACTACTGCGTCAAAACCACCGCGTTGCAGCTGCTCAGAGCCGACCTGGAAGTGGTCCTGCACCTGCCAGCCTGCAGAGGCATCACGCAGGAGGGCGGCGCCCAGGCTGTCAATGAATTGCAAAAGGCCGGTGCCGTTATCAGCCGCACCCGCGAAGAACTGGCTGCACAGGCCGCGCGTTAAGGAGTCCCCCTATGGAAAGTGCCTACGACTACGAAGCCCCGGTGATCCAGGGTTTGCTCGACACCGATTACTACACCTTCACCATGATGCAAGCCGTGCTGCACCAGCACCCCAACGTCGACGTGGAATACAATTTCATCGTTCGTTCGAAGGAAAAACTCGGCCACCTGATCCCGCAACTGCGCGACGAGCTGGAAAAACTCGCCGGCCTGCACATGCGTGAGGGCGAGCTGCGGTTTCTGTTCAACCCACGCTTTCGCGAATACCTGACCCCGGATTACGAGCGCTTTCTTGGCCTGTTCCGCTTCAACCTGCGTTACATCCATGTCAGCGAAGTCGATGGCCAACTGAACATCCGCGTGGTCGGCCCGATGCTGCACTGCATCATGTTCGAGCAACCGGTGCTGGCGCTGGTCAGCGAGTTGCGCAACCGCGACAAATACCCTGACGTGACCCTCGAAGACGTCACCCGCAAGCTCTACCAGAAGTTTGACTGGCTGGAGAAAAACCTCAGCCGCGAGGAACTGTCCGACTTGCGCGTTTCCGACTTTTCGACCCGCCGGCGCCTGTCATTCAAGGCCCAGCGCGAAGTGATCGACATCATGCGTCGCGACTTTCCCGGCCAGTTCATCGGCACCAGCAATGCGCACCTGGCCTACGAGTTCGACCTGCCGCTGATCGGCACCATGGCGCACCAGTGGCTGATGGTGCACCAGCAACTGGGCCGCCTGCGCGAGAGCCAGAATGCCGCGCTGGAAAACTGGGTGCGTGAATACCGTGGTCGCCTCGGCATTGCCCTGACCGACTGCATCAGCACCGACTTTTTCCTCAAGGATTTCGACCTGTACTTCGCCAAGCTCTACGACGGCCTGCGCCAGGATTCCGGAGACCCCATCGTCTGGGCCGACAAAGTCCTGGCCCGCTACAAACAACTGGGCGTCGACCCGATGACCAAGGACCTGATGTTCTCCGACGGCCTGAACTTCGAAAAGTGCCTGCCGATCCTGCGTCACGTGCGTGGCAAGGCCAAATTCGGCTTCGGCATGGGCACCAGCCTGGCGTGCGATGTGGACGGTGTTGAGCCGCTGAGCATTGTGATGAAACTGGTGCGGGTGCACGGCGAGCCGGTGGTGAAATTCTCGGATGACCCGATCAAGAACGTCTGCGAAGACCCATCGTTTTTGCAGTACGCGGCGAAGGTGTTCCTGGGAAGGGAGCTTGCACCTGAAAGCGCTGGGGCAACGCACTGAGTGATTGGACACAGTCGATTTTTTTGCCACGGATAATGCGATTTCGCAGATGTATCAAGATCCAAATGTGGGAGCGGGCTTGCTCGCGAAGGCGGTGGCTCAGCCAATGAATCTGTCAACTGACACATCGCCTTCGCGAGCAAGCCCGCTCCCACAAGTGAATGTAAGCAGCCCGGAGGTGTTATGCAGACTCAAGAACGTATCGCGCAGGAACTGAACATCAATCGGCAACTGGTTAAAGGCGGTGAAGCCAGGGAAATTCAACGGCGCATCGACTTCATCAAACACACGCTGCGCCACTCAGGCTGCAAGGCGTTGGTGCTGGGCATCAGCGGCGGGGTCGATTCCCTCACCGCTGGCCGCTTGTGCCAGTTGGCCGTTGAGCAACTGCGCGCCGAAGGTTACGCCGCGCGCTTCGTCGCCATGCGTCTGCCCTATAAAACCCAGGCCGACGAACGCGATGCCCAGGCCTCCCTGAATTTCATCACCCCGGACCACATTGAAACGCTGAACATTGCTGCCAGTGTCGACGGTTTGATGGCCAGCCTCGCGGCCGACAGCGCCAGTGCCGAGCAGGTCGATTTCATCAAGGGCAACGTCAAGGCCCGCGCGCGGATGATCGCGCAGTATGCCGTGGCCAACCTGCACAACGGCCTGGTCGTCGGCACCGACCACGGCGCCGAAGCCCTGATGGGTTTTTTCACCAAGTTCGGCGACGGCGCCTGCGACCTGGCACCGCTTTCAGGCCTGACCAAAACCCAGGTGCGGCTGTTGGCTACTGCCCTCGGTGCACCGGCACATCTGGTGCATAAACTGCCCACCGCCGACCTTGAAGAGCTGGCGCCGGGCAAGGCGGATGAGCAGGCGTATGGTTGCAGTTATGAAGAGATCGACGCCTACCTGATGGGCGAGCCAGTCAGTGAGCGGGTGAGGGCGATCGTCGAGGGTGCCTACAGCAAGACCGCGCACAAACGTGCGTTGCCGGCCGTTCCCGACTAAGCCTGCAATTAGATTTTGATATTTTCTCGAATATTCCAGCCGAACCGGATAGGCCCGCCGTCTTTTCCACCGTCGGCTTTCTGCGGCTGATAGCTGACTTCAACCTTGGCAAAATTCAGACTGATTTCTTCAGTGAGTACGTCGCCCGTTGATGCTGCGCGCGTGTCATAGGAAGCAACCATGACTTCCTTCAAGGTGATCACCAGGTACTCGACATTGCTCTCGCCCCCGGCCTTGCGAACGACGATTCGTGCTTCTGGATAATGCTTTCCGGTTGCGCAGGCCATCATCAGGTTGGGGGTGGATTTGTCGAGGGCCTTCTCGATGGCGATATTGGCCATATTGACCTTGCCCGCTCCACCGCCTGATGCGGTGTGCATGGAGCCTGATTGCCGCATGCTCCAGCCCCAGCGGGTAATGTCAATTTCATCACGGTGCGCCTGGTCCCTGGCCTCACCCTTGATGTCTCCCAGCTTCAAAAACATATCCGTAGCCATCTTCATTCCCTGTCTGATCGTTCGCCAGTAGTGGCGTGGGGCGTACTTTTCCCATACCTGCGATTGACTACAAGAGGCTGAGACGAGAACGGGAAATGCCTGTCCGGAAAAAGGAAACTTTCCGACATTCTTGCCGGATACGCTCTGCGCTCTCGTGAGTTCAGGAGTAAAGGAATGGCTTCCAGTGTCTTCAAGGACGGTTTCCCCAGTGCCCATCTCACTACGCGTGAGCGGGTGGAGAGCAGTATTGATCTGCGTCGACTGTTTGCTGTCATTGACGCCGACCCAGCGATTGCCGGGGCGGGGGTGGTGTATCTCGACGCTCAATTATGGCCGGTGACATTGCGCGAATTTCAGCCGATTTGCAGTGTATTGCCCAAACGGGTGATTTTGCGGGAGATGCCACGGTCGATGGCACGGTTGGATTTTGTGAGGGCGCTCGAGGAGGAACCGAGGGAGTCGCAGCTTGTATTTGAGGCCTTGGGTATGGGCGTGGCATGCGGTAGTGCGGTTTTAGGTTGGATTGTCGCCGTCAGTGGTACAGCGGCCATTCCATTTACTGCGGGTGCCAGTTCATTCATTGCGGCTGTTGGATATATATCTGCCACAGCAAGTTTGGCGCAATGCGTCATTGGCGGATACCGTGTGTACAACGAGTTATACGCCCCGATGAACAATGATTTGCTGGACAGTAAACCTTGGTTTCAACATGCAACAGCTGCTTTGGATGCTGCCGCACTTGTTGGCGCGGGCTCTTCTCTCTTGGCGACTATCAGGTTGGTCAAGGTGACTAAAACCAGCACCGGGAAAAGTTCGCTGCAGGTACTCAAAGGGCTTACTCGTCAAGAACGAGCGAAGCTGACGAAGGAGCTATTAAGTATTCAACATCCACAGCTAGCTTCGAAAATGTTGAAGTTGAGGCAGCTGGCAGGTGACTTGCCTAAACGACTGACGCCAACACAATTACGCCACGCCACGCTCACTCAAATTAAAGACGTTGTGGGTGCCTCAATGACTGTAATGGGAAGTTCCATGTCCGGCAATATTCACACGATTGCCGTAGGGCTGTACGAGGAGTTTAGCGAATGATATTGCTGATGACGCTTGAGGAACTTTGGTGTTTTCTGAAGCGCTATTTTCCTGTTTTCATGGCTGCCGTTTTTGCTCAAAGCTTCGCAGTTGCTATCTGCGTACTGATGGTAATCGACAGCTACTTTCAGGCGCTGCCCCTTCGTGAGAGCTTGAAGTTTTCCTTCTTCTCAGTTCTCGTCTCATCCTTAGTTATTGCCCACTGCAATTTCATGATCGTGCGCGGCTATCCAGGCTGGCTATGGATCCCGGTGGTTCTGATGGTGCTCAGTTTGTTGGGGGTTTTACCAACCATCGAATATCGCCCTCACAAAGTGTTCTATGTACTGGGCCTGTTATTCCCGCTACTGGCTCTTCTGCTGATCAACAGTAAACGCCACCGAGAAGCTCGAGCCGAATGGGTAAAGCTCCGGCAAAAGCGTCAGCGCATCGCGAAGATCATCCATACCCAGCGTCAACGAGCTCGGCGCCGGGCAGGATGATGAGGCTTTACCGCTCGATGGACCGGCTCCACCGCGCATTCCACTCCGGCCGCGCCTGGTTCACCTGGTCCCAATCAATCGAAATCGCCGTCTGCAAATATCCTTGCATCGCTTCAACCCGTGCACGGGTTTTGTCGGTAGTCGGCGTGGTCGGGTTCGACGGAATCTGATCACCTTCTTCCAGCGCCGGTGCCTGGGCTTCAGCTGTCAGCAGGAAGGCCGCAAGTTTCTGTGCCAGTTCCGGCTGGTCATTGCGCGCGATGACGCATTCGGCCACGTTCAGCACCACCGCACCTTCCTTGGGCTGCGCGTATTCCATCGGTACGCCAAGCAGTTTCTGGGTGGCGACCTGGGTGGGCGTCAGCGGGAAGATCGCAGCTTCATCGGTTTGCACCATTTCGGAGATTTTCGCCGAGCTGGCGATGTACTCCAGCACATTCGGGCCGATGGTTTTTGGCCAGGCCTTGAAGCCCGGCTCGACGTCGGTTTCAGAGCCGCCCTGAATGCGGTTGAACATCAGGAAACCGTGCAGGCCAAAGGTGGAGGAGGCCAGGGACTGGAACACTACCTTGTCCTTGAAGCGCGGGTCGGCCAGGTCCATCCATGAGGTCGGCGCAGCCCAGCCTTTTTCCTTGAACATCTTGGCGTTATAGCCCAAGCCCGTCACGCCGAGTGTCACGGCCACGGCTTCGTCCTTGATTTTGGCTTTGGTTGGGATCTGGTCGAGGGTCGGGTTGGGTGTGAGTTTGTCGCACAGGCCCATGGAAATGGCGCGGTACATGATGCCGTCGTCGAGGAACATCACGTGCATCTGTGGGTTGTCCTTGTTGGCCTGGACCTTGGCGAGGATGTCCGACGAGGTGCCGGGCACGATCACCACCTTGACGTTATTGGCCTTCTCGAATGCGGGCAGCACCTTGTCGGCGTAGACCCGTTCCATGGTGCCGCCGTTCATGCCCAGGTACAGCGTGGGCGCCGCGTGGGCGATGGACGCGAGCAACGCGAGGGGCAAGCAGGACAGCGCGATACGTGTGTTCATGGATGTTTTTCCTCTCAGGCTTGGAAACGACGAATGGAAAACGCTTCGATGGGGTGTCGGCTGGCCCCTTCGCAGACGATCTCTGCGAGGGCTTCACCGACGGCGGGGCCGAGCTGGAACCCGGCGCCGGCAAAGCCGAAACCGTGGAGCAGGCCAGGTTGGGTGCTGCTGGGGCCGATCACCGGTTCATGATCGGGGAGGTAACCTTCGGTGCCACTCCAGGTGCGAATCGCCTGGGCACCCTTGAGAAACGGGTACAGCTCAGCGGCATTGCGCAGAATCTCCAGCACCGCGGCCTGGCCGGGACGAGCCTGCAGCGGGCCAAGGGCAAAGCCGCGACCGCCGCCGAGGATGCAATTGCCCCGGGCGACCTGCCGCGCATAAATCCCGCCGCCTTCAACGCCGGTGCTCACGGTCATCACCACCGGCAACGGCTCGGTGACCAGCATTGCCGGGTGCGCCGAGGTGATCGGCACCGGCTCGCCAAATTGTTCGGCCACCGTGCCGGCCCAGGCACCGGTGCAGTTCAGCAGCCACGGCGCTTGCAGGCGCAGGCCGTTGGCGCACCGCACCTGGAATAACCCGCTGGCATATTCGATATGAATCACTTGCGCCTGCTCGTACACCGACGCACCCAGACGCTGTGCGGCGCGAGCGAAGGCGGGCGATACCAGGCGCGGGTTGGCGTGGCCGTCTTCGGGGCACAGCGAGGCGCCGACGGCGATATCACCCACCCACGCAAACCGTGCGCGCAGCTCGGCGTAGTCCAGCAGCTGCAAGCCCAGGCCGAAGCCACGGGTGTGCTCGGCGTACGCCTGCAATGCGGCGAAATCCGCATGGCTGCGCGCCAGTTTCAAATGCCCGGAACGCACGTATTCGCCGTCGATGCCGATCAAACCCGGCAAGTCGGCCCACAGTTCATGTGACCGCTGCGACAACGGCAGTTGGTGTAAAGGCCGGCCCTGGCGCCGCACGCCGCCGTAGTTGACGCCACTGGAATGCGAACCGCACAAATCGCGCTCTACCAGCGCCACACGTTGGCCCTTCTGCGCGAGCATCAAGGCGGCCGAGGCGCCGACGATGCCGCCGCCTAACACGATGACGTCGATCATGGCTGCACCTCCACGCCAAACGGCAGCGGCTTGATCGGCGCCTGGCCGCGCAGCCGCCCGACGTGTTCAACCTCGCGACCACTGCGCTCAGCCACGATCTCCGCTGCCGCCAGCCCGCACATGCGGCCCTGACAGCGGCCCATGCCGACGCGGCAATGGGCCTTGACCCGATTGATTTCCCAGTGGCCTTCATCCACCACTGCACGCACGTCGCCCACGCTGACTTCTTCACAACGGCACAGAATCAACTCATCCGGTGCCTGCGCGGCCCACTGTTCCGGGAAGGGGAAGGCGGTTTCCAGCCCATGGCGAAAGCGCTGGATGCCTGCCAATTGCCGTTCCAGCACGGCAGGGCGGCGATGATCGATGGCCAAACCTGAGTCTTCCAGCACCGCCAATGCTGCACGTTCACCGGCCAGTTGCGCGGCGTCTGCGCCCATGATTCCGGCGCCGTCGCCAGCCAGGTACACACCGCTCACGCTGCTGCGCCCGGCGCTGTCGCGTTGCGGCAACCACGCGCGGTTCAAGGCATTCCAGGCAAATTCGCAGCCGAGCAAATCCGCCAGTTGCGTCTCGCTGCGCAGGGCATGGGCGAAGGCCACGGCATCGCATGCCAGGGTCTGATTGCCCCAGCGAATGCCACTGACCCGCTGTTCACCGTCGATCTGCGTGAGTGTCGTGCCCTGATGCACGGGAACCCCATGGGCCGTCAGCCAGGCGCGGTAATACAAACCCTTGGCCAATGTCGTCGGTTGCCCAAGCAATGCCGGCAGCGCACGGCATTGGGCGCTGAACGGCGCGCTGTCGAGCACCGCAACAACCTTCGCGCCAGCCTTGGCGTATTGATAAGCCACCAGATACAGCAACGGCCCGCTGCCACAAAACGCTACCCGTTCACCGATGGCGCAACCCTGATATTTCAAGGCGATCTGCGCCGCGCCGAGGCTGTAGACGCCGGGCAAGGTCCAGCCCGGCACTGGCAGAATGCGGTCTGTGGCGCCGGTGGCGACGATGATCTGCGAATATTCGACGCTTTCGGCGCGGCCATTGTTGAGCATATCGAGGCGACCGTCCTCGGCATTCCACACCAGCGTGTCTGGCCGGTAGTCGATCAGGGGTGCCAGCTCATCCATCGTGCGATGCACTGCCTCGGCCTTGTTTGCTTCAAAACCGTAAATCTGTTTGGCCGTGCGCTGAAAACCCACCGGCTGGCGGCGATAAATTTGCCCGCCACCGCGCAGGCTTTCATCCACCAGGCAAGGTTTGATGCCATGGTCGAGCAGGGTGCGCGCCGCGCTGATCCCCGCGGGGCCTGCGCCCACAATCACTACGGGCTTCATGGCTGGCGCCCCGGATCACGGCTGATCGCCTGGCCTTCTTCCAGCAAGGTCGAGCAGGCGCGCACGCGGCGGCCATCTTCCAATCGCACCCAGCAATCCTGGCAAGCGCCCATCAAACAGAAACCGGCACGGCGTTCGGCGCTGAAATCACTGCCACGCAGGTGTTCGGCACAGGTGAGAACGGCGGTCAGCAGGGTGTCGCCGAGCAAGGCGCTGGCGGGTTGACCATCCAGCGTGAAGGTCACGACAGGGCGCCCGGTCTCGGCCAAGCGTGTGAACAAGGCCATCAATGTTTCCCCACCAGCACGCGGTCCAGGCCGTAGACCCGGTCGAGCAGAATCATCGTCGCAGCGGTCAGCGCAATCACCAGCGCTGAAACGGCCGCCATCATCGGGTCAATGGACTCGGTGGCGTACACATACATGCGCACCGGTAGAGTTTGTGTGGCCGGCGAGCTGACGAAAATCGACAGCGTCACTTCGTCGAAACTGTTGATAAACGCCAGCAACCAGCCGCCCGCGACGCCGGGCAAAATCATCGGCAAGGTGATCTGCCGAAACAGCGTAAAGCGGCTGGCGCCGAGCGATTCCGCCGCCTGCTCGGCACTGCGGTCAATGCCGATGGCCGCCGCCAGCACCAGGCGCAGCACATACGGGGTGATGATCACCACGTGCGCGAGCATCAGCCAGGTGAAGCTGCCATTCACCCCCATCAGCGCGAACAAGCGCAGCATCGCCACCCCCAGCACCAGGTGCGGAATGATGATCGGCGACAGGAACAACGCGCTGAAAAAGTTGCGGCCGGGGAACTGGTAGCGACTGATCGCCAAGGCGGCCGGCACGGCAATCAACGTGGCCAAACTGGCGGCGGTAAACGCCAGGATCAGGCTGTTATAGAACGCCTGGATAAAGTCAGCCCGCTCGAACACTGCGCGAAACCAGCGCAGGGAAAAACCCGACGTCGGAATGCTCAAAGTGTTTTCCGGGGTGAACGCCACCAGGCACACCACCACCAGCGGCGCCATCATGAACAGCACCACCAAACCATGGAAACCGAGGGCCAAAGGACCGTTTCTGGACATGCGCTTAAACCCCCAGGGACTTTTTGTAGCGGCTTTCGACCATGCGGTTCCAGCTCAGCATGATCAGCAAATTAACCAGCAGCAGTACCACCGCGATGGTCGCGCCCATGGGCCAGTTGAGTTCCGATAGGTATTGGTCGTACACCACGGTGGCGACCATTTTCAGGCGTCGCCCGCCCAGCAGGCCGGGGATGGCAAACGAGCTGGCGGCCAGGCCAAACACAATCAAGGTGCCGGACAACACGCCCGGCATGACCTGCGGCAACACGATCTTGCGCATCACCGTGGCCTGGCTCGCACCAAGCGACAGCGCGGCCTGTTCCGCCGACGGGTCGAGCTTTTGCAGGGAGGTCCACACCGGAATGATCATGAACGGCAGCATCACGTGTACCAGCGCGATCACCACGGCGAACGGCGTATACAGCAGCTTCACCGGGCGCCCGCCGAGGGCCTGGATCACCTGGTTCACCAGCCCGTCCGCGCCAAGCAACAGGCTCCAGCCAAAGGCGCGCACCACCACCGAAATCAGCAGCGGCGTGAGGATCAGGATCAGGAAAATTGAGCGCCACGGTGTGCCCATGCGGCTGAGGATGTAGGCCTCCGGCACGCCGATGACCACGCACAGCAAGGTCACCAGTGCGCTGATCCAGAAGGTGCGCCAGAAAATCTCGTAGAAGTACGAATCGCTGAACAGCGACAGGTAATGGGCGAACGTCCACTCGTCGGCCTTCACGCCCACTTGGTAGTCGAACACGTTGAACGACAACACCAGCGTCATCAGCAACGGCAGGATCAGCAGCCCGCTGAACAGCACCAGCGCCGGTAACGAAAGCAAATAACCCCGGCTCATGCGCGCACCTCATCCGCCGCCAGCACCCGCAGCAGGTCGGCGTGCCAGTCCAGGCCCACAATGGCGCCGCTGCCCAGCGGCGCGCTGCCGTCGTTGCCGCGTACCACGGTGATTTCGCCCAGGCCCGTATGAATGCGGTACAGCCATTGGCTGCCAAAGAAATAGCTGTGGAGGATCTTGCCTTGCAGGCGACCGGTGCCGGCGTCCACCAGCTGGATTTTTTCCGGGCGCAGGCTCAGGGTCAGTTCGCCGTTGCCCGCTTCATGGCGCACTTGCGGGGTGCCCAGTGCGTCGTAGTCGCCGGGCAGCAGGTTGGCCTTGCCCACGAAGTCCGAAATGAACCGCGTGCGCGGGTGTTCATACAGTTTGTACGGCGCGTCAATCTGGGTCACACGCCCGACCTGCATCACCACCACGCGGTCGCTGATGGACAGGGCCTCGGCCTGATCGTGAGTAACCATCAAGGTGGTGATGCCGACGTCGCACTGGATGCGGCGGATTTCAAACTGCATCTCTTCGCGCAAATTAGCGTCGAGGTTTGACAGTGGCTCATCCAGCAGCAGCACCGGCGGCTCGATCACCAGCGCGCGGGCCAGAGCAACGCGTTGGCGCTGGCCGCCGGAGAGTTCACGCGGGTAACGGTCGGCGTGAGGCGCCAGGCGCACCAGTTCCAGCACGGTTTTGACTTTGCTGGCGATCTCGGCGGCTGGCACTTTGCGCATCTTCAAACCGAAGGCGACGTTGTCGCGCACGGTCATGTGCGGGAACAGTGCGTAACTCTGAAACACCACGCCCAGGCCACGGCTGGCGGGTTTGGCGTGGGTGATGTCGCGGCCGTCGAGCAGGATCTGCCCGCCGCTGACATCAACGAAGCCGGCGATCATTTGCAGGGTGGTGGTCTTGCCGCAGCCCGAAGGGCCGAGCAGGGAAACGAATTCGCCTTTTTCCACCGCAAGGTCAGTGGCGACCACCGCATCGACGGCGCCGTAGCGTTTGCTCAAGGCGTTGAGTTGGAGAAAAGCCATGGTTGCGTTCCACCTTTTTGAGTCGCGTCGAAACGCGCTTTTTTGTTTTGGGCAGATGCGAAAAGGGTGTAGCGGGTGCGGTGGCGCTCGATCTTGAGTCGGCTGCCGTTAGTTGTTCATTTCGCCCCTGTGGACTCAGATTAGGACGAAGACTAGGATGGGCGAAAGATGGAATTTCACTGAATGGACTATTATTTTCAGTTTTATTCACTCACTAGAATGTTGATAAGGGTTGAGTGTTATGGATTCCACTGAGCGGAACGAAAACAACAAAGAAGTCGGTGCCGGTGGTGTCTCTCGGCTGTTTGCGCTGCTGCGCGTTCTCGGCGCCGTGCCGGAAGGCGGTGAGCGCGTGACCCAACTCGCGCAACAGGTCGGCCTGTCTCAGCCCACCACCCACCGGCTGCTGCGCAGCCTGATGGATGAAGGGATGGTCGAGCAGGACGCGCGCAGCAAGCGCTATCGCCTGAGCCTGGAGTTCTTCGCCCTGGCGGCCAACGCGGGCAAGACCGGCAACCTGCGCGATCTGGTGCGGCCCAGCATGCTGCGCCTGAGTGCGTCATTGGGCGACTCGCTGTTCCTGCTGGCGCGCAGCGGGTTTGATGCGATCTGCCTGGACCGCAGCGAAGGCCCGTACCCGATCCGCACCTTTACCGGTGATATCGGCGGGCGCGTGGCGCTGGGCGTGGGGCAGGGCAGTTTGGCGATTCTGGCGTTCTTGCCGGAGGAAGAGCGTGAGACGGTGATTCGCTACAACCTGCCCCGCCTCAAGGACTTCCATCTGTATGACGAGGTGCTGTTGCGTTCGGAAGTCGAGAATGTGCGCAAACTCGGCTACGCCGCGCGCAATACCGGCGTGCTGGAAGGCATGGCAGGCTTGGCGGTACCCATCCTGAACCGCGACGGGCATGCGGTGGCAGCGTTGAGTGTGGCGACCATCAGTGACCGGCTGGGGCCGACACGGTTGCCGATGGTGGTGGAGTTGCTCAAGCGCGAAGCAGCGGCAATCGGGCCGAGGATCAATCCCTTTGACCCGACCCTGCGCCGCCCCTCACAAACCTTCGGCGGGTAGCTCATCTCAGCAGCACTGAAGATCAAATGTGGGAGCGGGCTTGCTCGCGAATGCGGTGGGTCAGTCGGTACATGAATTGACTGACCCACCGCATTCGCGAGCAAGCCCGCTCCCACACAAGCTCTACACACATTCAAATTGCAGCGAGGGCAACTGACGTCGCAGCAGTGCGGGTCTCCACACCGAGCTTCACATACACATGCTCCAGATGCTTATTCACCGTCCTCGGGCTCAACCCCAAAATATCGCCAATATCCCGATTGGTCTTCCCACACGCCACCCAGCGCAGCACCTCAACCTCGCGCTCGGTCAGCTGAAACCGCGCCGACAATAACCGCTGCGCCGGTGCATCTTCCAGCGTCAACACACTCGGCTGCGTCGCCGCCCGCGCCGACAGCAAAATCCGCGACGTACGCAAATGCGCCGCCACCCGTGCCAACACTTCATCGGTCTGGATCGGCTTGGTCACGTAATCACTGCCGCCCACCTCAAACCCCTGCACCACGTGCTTGCTGTCGGTCAGCCCGGTCATGAACACCACCGGGATGTCCGCGCTGGAGGGCTGCGCCTTGAGCCGGCGGCATGTTTCAAAACCGTCCAGCCCGGGCATCATCGCGTCGAGCAAAATCAGGTCCGGGCGCCGGCGTTGCACACGGTTCAGCGCACTGAGGCCGTCGAGGGCCACCAGCACCATGTAGCCCGCGTCGTCGAGGGCGTCGGAGAGCATGGCGAGGTTGTCCGGGGTGTCGTCGACGATCAGCACCACGCCAGGTTCAGTGCTGCGGGTGAGTGGATCCATCTTCGGCCTCCTTGAGGGTTCGGTTAAGTTCATCCAGGCGAAAACCCTTGAGCAAACCGCGCACTTTGCTGATGAAAGGGCCGGTGTCCGGGTTGTATTCCAGGATCGTGTCGAGTTTTTCGTGCAGGCCGCGTACATAGCCGATGGCGCTGAGTTCAATCAGCGCGGCGAGGTCTTCAGGGCCGGGTAGCACGCTGGGCGCCGTCGGAGGCACAAGGCTTTTGGTGCGCCGCAGCCAGTGCAAATCCAGGTGCTGTTGCAGGCGCCCAAGCAGCTCCGGCGTGCGCACCGGTTTGGCCAGGTAATCGTTGCAGGCGGCGGCGATGCTGCGTTCGCGGTCGTCGGTGAAGGCGTTGGCCGAGATGACGATGATCGGCGCAGTGGACAGCGCATTGCGTCGGATCAAGCGGCTGGTTTCGTAGCCGTCCAGCGTCGGCATCGACAGGTCCATCAGGATCAGGTCCGGCGCCAGCAGCGCCACTTGGCGAATCGCCTCCTGACCGTTGCTGGCCTGAATCACTTCAAAGCCCAGCGGCGTGAGCATGCCGCTGAGTACCTTGCGGTGGTCCACATGGTCATCCACCACCAGAATGCGCCGGCGCTCACCTTGATAGCCGATGATGTCGTGCTCCACATGCACCACGGCTTGCGGTGCGCGCACTTGGGACAGGAACAACCGCACCTGAAAACAGGTGCCTTTGTCGAGTTCGCTGGTGACCCGCAGCTCGCCGCCCATCAAGGCAGTGAGCATGCGCGTGATGGTCAAGCCAAGCCCAACGCCCTTGTCTTGCCGCATCAGGTCGCCGCGTTCGAACGGTTGGAAAATCTGCTCGATCTGCCCCGGATCAATGCCGATGCCGGTGTCGATAATTTCAAAATTGGCGGTTTCGCGCATGTAGCTGACCCGCAGGCACACCTCGCCGCTGTCGGTGAAATTGACGGCGTTGCCCAACAGGTTGATGAGGATTTGCCTCACGCGTTTTTCATCGCCCCGCACCACCGCCGGGATCTTGCCCACGCAATCGAGCCGAAAGCGCAGGCCCTTGTCTTGAGCTTGCGGGGTGAACATCTGCTCCAGGTCGTGGATCAGCTCGGGGAAGGGGATTTCAGTGAGTTCCAGGCGCAACTTGCCGGCTTCGATCTTGGCCACGTCGAGCAAGCCGTCGATCAGCGAGACCAGGTGTGAGCCACTGCGCAGAATCGTCGCCAGCGCGTCCTGATGTTGCTCGGGCATGGCGTGGTCACGCTGCAGGATCTGGGTGAAGCCGAGAATGCTGTTCAGCGGCGTGCGCAGTTCGTGGGACAGCCCGGTGACGTAACGGCTCTTGGCGGCGTTCGCGGCTTCCGAGGCTTCCTTGGCCTGTTGCAGGGCTTGGTCGGTGAGGCTGTGGGCGTCGATTTCCTGCATCAGCAGCAAGGTCTGGCGGTCGGATTCTTCCTGGGCCACGCCCCGGCTTTCGCGGGTCAGCACCACCCACCAGGCAAGCACGGCGGCCAGCACCGAGAGGGTGAGGAAGGCTTTGAAGAAAGCTTGGTAGAGGGTTTCGGAATGGGGTAACCCTTGCGCCGCCTGCACGTAGATCAGCGCCAGTGCGCCCGCGAGCATCAGCACCAGCGCCAGCAGCAGGCCGAGGTAATGCGCCAATCGCGTGTGCAGTCGCGGCACCAGCGTGTTGGGCAGCAACAGGCGCAACACGCTTTCAAACTGCGTCACCAGCCGCGCGTGGGGTTTGCAGCGATCGCCGCACCGTGCGTCCAGCGAACAGCACAGCGAGCAGATCGGCGTGCTGTAGGCCGGGCAGAACGCCATGTCTGCGGTCTCGAACGGGTTGCTGCACAGCCCGCACACCGCGTGGGTGGCGGGCGCCACCGGGTGAATCAAATGCAGGGCGCTGGTGCGGGCGATGTAGTACTTGCCCTTGGTCAGCCAGGCCAGCAGCGGCGCCATGATCAATGCCGTGCCCAGCGCCACAAACGGCGGCGCTGCCTGGGCCAGAGCGCCGAACAGGCCGAAGTGCGCGAGGATCGACAGCGACGAGGCGATCAGCATCGAGCCGACGCCCACCGGGTTGATGTCGTAGAGGTGCGCGCGCTTGAACTCGATGTGTTTGGGCGACAGCCCCAGCGGCTTGTTGATCACCAGGTCCGCCACCAGCGTGCCGATCCAGGCGATGGCGATATTCGCGTACAGCCCCAGCACCTGGTCGATCACATCGAACACGCCCAGCTCCATCAGCATCAATGCGATGGCCACGTTGAACACCAGCCACACCACACGCCCGGGATGACTGTGGGTGACGCGGGCGAAAAAATTCGACCAGGCGAGGGAGCCGGCGTAGGCGTTGGTCAGGTTGATTTTCATCTGCGAGATGAACACAAACAGCACCATCGCGCCGAGTGCCCATTCCGGCGAGCTGAACACGTAGCGGAACGCCACGAGGTACATCTGGGTCGGCTCGGCGGCGCGCTCCATGGGGATTTCATGTTGCAGGGCGAGAAACGCCAAAAACGCTCCGGCAAACATTTTTAACGCGCCGGGGATGATCCAGCCAGGGCCGGCGCAGAGCAGGGCGGCCCACCAGCGCTTGCGGTTGGCGGCGGTTTTTTCCGGCAAAAAGCGCAAGTAGTCCACCTGTTCACCGATCTGCGTTACCAGCGACAGCGCCACCGTGCAGGCGGCGCAGAACGACAACAGGTTAAAGCCGCCGCTGTCACCGCTGCGCCCCACAAAGCTGGTCCAGTCGCTGAAGGCGTCGGGGTTTTTCCACCCCACAAAACCGTAGGGCAGCACCAGCAACAGCAGCCAGACAGGTTGGGTCCACAGTTGCAGACGGCTGATCAGGGTCACGCCGTAAGCCACCAGCGGGATCACCAACAGCGAGCAGATCACATAGGCGATGGCCAACGGGATGTGGAAATACAACTCCAGCGCCAGGGCCATGATTGCCGCTTCAAGGGCGAAGAACAGAAAGGTGAAACTGGCGTAGATCAATGAAGTAATGGTGGAGCCGATGTAGCCGAACCCGGCGCCACGGGTCAGCAGGTCCATGTCCACGCCATAGCGCGCGGCGTAATAGCTGATGGGCAGGCCGGTGAGGAAGATCACCAGGCTGATCGCGAGGATTGCCCAGAAAGTGTTAGTGAAGCCGTAACTCAAGGCCAGCACGCCACCGATGGCTTCCAGCGCCAGGAATGACACGGCGCCAAGGGCGGTGTTGGCGATGCGCAACTCCGACCATTTGCGGAACGACTTGGGGGTGTAGCGCAGGGCGTAGTCTTCCATGGTCTCGTCGGCGACCCAGGTGTTGTAGTCGCGGCGGATCTTGACGATGCGCTGGGTGCCGGAAGGAGGATGCACGGTGGGAGGCTCCGGGGAGTGGGCAGGATCGGTGAGCAAGTTCCATGCCCCGGCAGACGCTGAGATACAAATGTGGGAGCTGGCTTGCCTGCGATAGCGCTGGGTCAGCCACCGCAGAGGTTGCCTGATAGGCCGCCATCGCAGGCAAGCCCGCTCCCACAGGGGATCCTCAGTGCATGGAGGATCGGGATACTGCCCTGAAACAGTGCGAAGCGGCATACGTCAAATGACGTACTCGGTTACGTCAGGCTGCGTATACCCGCGCTCGCCCCTTGCCGCCATGCTGAACCCCTCATTGCAGAGGAGTCGCCCCATGGCATCACGATTGATTCGCTCCACACCGCTGTTGGCCTTGTCGTTACTGGCCGCCGCTCTGTTCAGCCAGGGCGCGCTGGCCGATAACGAAGGCCTGGCCGTGACCCCCACCGAAGTCACTGTGGGCCAGTTGCACTCGGCCACCGGCACCATGGCGATTTCCGAGACCGGCTCGATCCAGGCCGAACGCCTGGCCATCGACCAGATCAACGCCTCGGGCGGGATTCTGGGACGCCAGATCAAGGTGATTCAGGAAGACGGCGCCTCCGACTGGCCGACTTTCGCCGAGAAAGCCAAGAAGCTGCTGGTCAACGACAAGGTCGCCGCCGTGTTTGGCTGCTGGACCTCGGCGTCGCGTAAAGCCGTGCTGCCGATCTTCGAAAAAGAAAACGGTTTGCTCTACTACCCGACTTTCTATGAAGGCCTGGAACAGTCGAAAAACGTGATTTACACCGGCCAGGAAGCCACCCAGCAAATCCTCGCCAGCCTCGACTGGATCGCCAAGACCAAAGGCGCCAAGACGTTCTACCTGGTCGGCTCGGACTACATCTGGCCGCGCACCTCGATGAAGATCGCGCGCAAGCACATTGAAAACGTGCTGCACGGCACCGTGGTCGGCGAAGACTACTACCCGCTGGGCAACACGCAATTCGGCTCGCTGATCAACAAGGTAAAGCTGAAAAAGCCAGACGTGGTGTTCGCAGCAGTGGTGGGCGGCTCCAACGTGGCCTTCTACAAACAACTCAACGCGGCCGGCGTGAATGCATCCAAGCAGACCTTGCTGACACTGTCGGTCACCGAAGACGAACTGCTCGGCATCGGCGGCGAAAACATGGCCGGTTTCTACGCCTCCATGAAGTACTTCCAGAGCCTGGACAACCCGAACAACAAAGCCTTCGTCGAAGCCTTCAAGGCCAAGTACGGCAAGGATGCGGTGATCGGCGACGTGACCCAGGCAGCCTACCTCGGCCCTTGGCTGTGGAAAGCGGCGGTGGAGAAGGCGGGCAGTTTCGACGTGGATAAAGTGGTTGCTGCGTCGCCTGGCATCGAGTTGAAAAACGCACCGGAAGGCTACGTGAAGGTCCACGAAAACCATCACCTGTGGAGCAAGTCGCGCATTGGTGAAGTGCTGCCGAACGGCCAGTTCAAGGTGATCTACGAGTCGGACCTGATCGAGCCGAACCCGTTTCCTAAGGGCTACCAATAACCTTCGGGCACACAGTGCTTCAAAATGTGGGAGGGGGCTTGCTCCCGATGGCGTTGTATCAGTAGCCGGTAAGTTGACTGACCCACTGCTATCGGGAGCAAGCCCCCTCCCACATAGAGCAAAGCAAAAGCAGTCAGCATTTCATCTCTCTGTAGGAGACCATCATCATGGAATGGCTATCGGAATTTGGAGCCATCGCGGCAATGCAGGGGTTCAACGGGTTGTCCGTGTTCTGCGTGCTGTTGCTGATGGCATTGGGGCTGGCGATCATTTTCGGCCAGATGGGCGTGATCAACATGGCCCACGGTGAGTTCCTGACCATCGGCGCCTACACCACCTACGTGTGTTCCAGCCTCACCGCGCACTTTGCGCCGAGCTTCCAACCCTATTACTTCTTCTTTGCCATCGCCCTGTCATTCCTCGTCGCCGGCGCCGTCGGCTGGCTGGTGGAGTGGGCGATGATCAGCCGTTTGTACAAACGGCCATTGGACACGCTGCTGGCGACCTGGGGCTTGTCGCTGGTGATGCAGCAAACCTTCCGTTCGGTATTTGGCGCCCGTGAAGTCAGCGCCGAACCGCCGGCCTGGCTGATGGGCTCGGTGAACTTCACCGACGCCATCGAAATCCCGCGCAACGGCCTGTTCATGATGGGCCTGACCTTGCTGCTCACCGCTGCCATCTTCTTGATGCTTTACCGCTCGCGCTGGGGCCTGCAGGTGCGCGCCACGGTGCAAAACCGCTTGATGAGTCGCGCAGTCGGCATTAACACGCGCAAGGTCGACCGCATGACCTTCGCCCTCGGCTGCGGCGTGGCCGGTGTGGCCGGCGCTGCATTCACAACGATCGGCTCTACGGGCCCCACGGCGGGATCGCAGTACATCGTCGACACCTTTCTGGTGGTGGTGTTCGGCGGCGCGCAAAGCCTGTTCGGCACCATCGCCTCGGCGTTCGTGATCGCCCAGACCCAATCGCTGTCGGAGTTTTTCCTCAGTGGCTCGATGGCCAAGGTGCTGACCTTGTCCTCGGTGATTCTGATCCTGATGCTGCGCCCGCAAGGGTTGTTCTCCATCAAAGTGCGCAAGTAGAGGCGAGCAGATGAAGGCTTTAGACAAGCTGCTGGGCGGCCAGCAAAACCTGATCGGCATCGTGCTGCTGGCGCTGTTGATTCTGGTGGTATTTCCCCTGACCCTGGATGCGTTTCGCCTGAACATGGTCGGCAAATACCTGACTTACGCGTTCGTCGCCGTAGGGCTGGTGTTGTGCTGGGGGTATGGCGGCATTCTCAGCCTGGGGCAGGGCGTGTTTTTCGGGGTTGGCGGTTACTGCATGGCGATGTTTCTGAAGCTGGAAGCGTCGGACCCGGTAAGCACCAAAATCCAGTCGACGCCGGGCATCCCAGACTTTATGGACTGGAACCAGATCACCGAATTGCCGCTGTTGTGGCAGCCGTTCCACAGCTTCACGTTTACCGTGGTGGCGGTGGTTGCAGTGCCGGTACTGCTGGCGTTTGTGATCGGTATTGCGCTGTTCAAGCGTCGGGTGGGCGACGTGTATTTTTCCATCGTCACCCAGGCGATTGCGCTGATTCTCACCGTGTTGATCGTCGGCCAGCAAGGCTTGACCGGCGGCGTCAACGGCATCACCGACCTCAAGACCCTGCTCGGCTGGGACCTGCGCACCGACAGCGCCAAGCTGATCCTGTATTTCATCAACGCCGGGTTGCTGTTTGGCTGCATCTTTATCGGCCGCTTCATCCTCGCCTCCAAGTTGGGCCGGCTGTTGATGGCCATGCGCGACAAGGAAGAACGCGTGCGCTTTTCCGGCTACGACGTGGCGAGTTTCAAGATTTTCGTGTTCTGCGTGGCCGCTGCGTTTTCGGCGATTGGCGGGGCCATGTTTGCCTTACAGGTGGGCTTTATGTCGCCGTCGTTTGTCGGCATTGTGCCGTCGATTGAAATGGTGATTTTTGCCGCCGTGGGCGGGCGCATGTCGCTGCTCGGCGCGGTGTATGGCGCGCTGTTGGTGAACTACGGCAAGACCTACTTTTCCGAGTCCTTTCCCGAGTTGTGGCTGTACTTGATGGGCGGGCTGTTCATCGCCGTGGTCATGTACTTCCCCAACGGTTTGGCCGGGTTGTGGGACAGCCATGGGCGCCAGGCGCTGGCCAGGCTGCTGCGGCGTGAGCCGGTGGTGAAAGCCGCTGCGCCCGTGGTCAAGCCCAAGACTGAAGCGAAAATTCTGGAGACCCAGCCATGACCGCCGTTGGCTTTGAAATGAAAAAGCCGGTGCTGGCCATCGAAGGCCTCACCGTGTCGTTCGACGGCTTTAAGGCGGTCGATAACCTCAACCTGTACATCGACCGCAACGAGGTGCGCGTGGTCATCGGCCCCAACGGTGCCGGCAAAACCACGGTGCTGGACCTGATCTGCGGCAAGACCCGCGCCACCAGCGGCAGCATCCAGTTTGACGGCCAGGAACTGACCAAAATGCGCGAGTACAACATCGTGCGCGCAGGCGTCGGTCGTAAATTCCAGAACCCGTCGATCTACGAAAACCTCACGGTGTTTGAAAACCTTGAGATGTCTTATCCCGCCGGGCGCAAGGTCTGGGGCGCGCTGTTCTTCAAGCGTAACGCCCAAGTCGTCGCGCGGGTCGAGGAGGTGGCGCGGGAAATCTTCCTCGGCGACCTGCTGCAACGACAGGCCGACCTGCTGTCTCACGGGCAAAAGCAGTGGCTGGAAATCGGCATGCTGCTGATGCAAGACCCTGAGCTGCTGATGCTCGACGAACCGGTGGCGGGCATGAGCGTCAACGAGCGGGCGCAAACCGCTGAGTTGCTCAAACGCATCAGCCAGGGCCGTTCAGTGCTGGTGATTGAGCACGACATGGAATTCGTCAAAAGCATCGCCCACAAGGTCACGGTGCTGCACCAGGGCAAAGTGCTGGCCGAGGGCAGCATGGAGTCGGTGCAGAGCAACCCTAAAGTCATCGAAGTGTATTTGGGCCACTGAGGAATCCGGCATGTTCAAGATCGACCAGTTGTCCTGTGGCTACGGGCAGAGCCAGATTCTCCACGACCTGGACCTGAACGTGGCCAAGCGCGAGATCGTCGCGGTGATGGGCCGCAATGGCATGGGCAAGACCACGCTGTTCAAGAGCCTGATGGGAATTTTGCCGCAATGGAAAGGCCACGTCAGTGTGGACGGGCACGAGGTGTCGGCGCTGGAGACCCATGAACGGGTGGCGCGCGGGATTGCCTATGTGCCGCAGGGGCGGATGATATTTCCGAGCATGACGGTGCTCGAGAATATCCAGACCGGGCTGCCAGCATCGGCACGGGGCAAGGTGCCGGAGGATTTGTATGCGTTGTTTCCGGTGTTGCACGACATGCAATCGCGCAAGGGCGGTAACCTGTCTGGCGGGCAGCAACAGCAGCTGGCGATTGCTCGGGCGTTGGCCACCAATCCGAAGGTGTTGTTGCTGGATGAACCGACGGAGGGGATTCAGCCTTCGATCATCAAGGACATTGCCCGCACGCTCAAAGAAATCCGCAACCTGCGGGACCTGACCATTGTGGTGTCGGAGCAGGTGTTGTCGTTCACCCTGGAAATCGCCGACCGCTTCCTGGTGATTGAGAAGGGCAGGTTCGTCATCGAAGAGACCCGGGATCGGGTGGATGAGGCGACCATAAGCCGGTATTTGTCGGTTTAAACCTGGGGTGTGCAGCTTTCACCGTTGATGTTTGCCGATGTACCTGACAACGCACCGAGTCTGCCCGGATGACGGAGCCGTCTGCTCCGCCTCCGTGCGGTCTCAGCCCTTACGCCACATTGAAGAACGCCACCTTAGTGCTCAACCGGTCTGCCAGTTCCGCCAGCTCGCGGTTTGAGCTTTCCGCCACTGCGGAACCGGCAGCAGACTGCACCGTGGAGGTGTGAATGCGCGTGACGTTCTGCGCCACCTCTTCAGCCGCCGCGCTTTGCTGCACGGAGGCACTGGCAATCTGCGCGTTCATCGCATTGATCGCGCCCACTTCCTGACTGATCTTGCCCAGCGCCACCTGAGAGTCGCGGGTTTGCATAACGGTGACCTGGGCCAGGGTGCGGCTGCGTTGCATGATATTGGCGGCGTCCTGTGTGCCGCTTTGCAGTTTGCTGATCATCTCGCGGATCTCTTGGGTAGATTCCTGAGTGCGCGTGGCGAGCGAGCGTACTTCATCGGCTACCACTGCAAACCCGCGGCCATGTTCGCCCGCGCGCGCCGCTTCAATCGCCGCGTTCAACGCCAGCAGGTTGGTTTGTGCGGCGATTGCGTTGATGACTTCGATCACGGTTTCGATGCGTTCACTGTCGCTGGACACTTGATTGACGCTCGTGGTGGCTTGGTCGAGGATCGTCGCCAATTCTTCGATGGCCACGCTGACTTCGCCCACCAGGCGGTGGCCGCTATCGACTTCGGCGTCTGCCAGGATAGTCGCCCTTGAGGCGGCTGACGCGTAACCCGAGACCTCGCTGACCGAGGCAGCCATTTGCGTGATGGCTGCCGCGACATGCTGGGCTTCACTGGTTTGCAGGGTAATTTGCTGGCGGTTGTCACTGGCCACCGACAACAGCGTGACCGAGGAATGGCGCAAGGCCTGGGCCGCCCCGCGCACCTCGGTGATGGTGTCGCCCAGGCGTGACAGGGCGTTCTTCAGAATACCCATCACACTGTCGGGGTAGCGGGTCTGGATGGGCTGGTTCAGCTCGCCATTGGCCAGGCGGCGGATCGCCTCGGCCACTTCCTCAGGCTCTGCGCCAAGGGTGGCCTTGACCTTGCGGATGATCAGCAACGACACCAGTACGCTCAAGATGATTGCCACCGCGCTGGCGGCGATCATCAGCAGCGCGAATTGGCTGGCGGCAGTTTGTACGGTGCCCAGGCTGTGTTTGATCTGGGCTTCTTCGAAGTCGATCAGGGCATTCACGCGTTTCAGCCATTCGCTGTAGAGACCTGAGGTCTGTGCGAGCAACAGGTCCTGGGCGCCGGCGATATCACTGCTGCGCCGCAGGTTGACCACGCGCTCGGAGGACGCGAGCGCCTGGACTTCAATGGCTTTGATATCGCTCAGCAGACGGGTTTCTTCGGCGCTGGCGCTGGTACCAAACAGGCGGTCGAGCATGACCGCGGAATCCTGGTAGTCGCGCTTGAGCTGATCGATTTCAGCCAGGTGCCCGTTCAACGCCTGCTCATCCTTGACCAGCACCGCATCGCGAATGGCAATGGCGCGGTTGTGCACGCTGCCGCGAAAGTTGATCGCGTAGCGCTGGGCCACCGCGGCTTGTTCAGAGACGCCCTTAAGGGTGCTGTCGATAAAGCCTACACGCTGAATACCGACGGCGGTGATCAGTACCAGCAACGACAGCGTGGACGCAAAGCCAAGTCCGATACGCATCGCTAACGAGACGGGTTTTTTCATGAAAGGCTCGATAATTTGGGGGAGTTAAAGTGATGGCTAAAAGCTATCCATTGCGCGGAATGTAAATACCCTCCAGCGGTGAGTCCAATCAGTAATTACTGTCCCTGACATTGAGCGAATTGATGGAATAAAACCCGAGCTACGGGTTTTATACGTCATCCAACGTATTTTCCGTTTGCCCCTGGCGCCTGAGACTGGCTTGAACGCAACACGTCATCCGTCCAGGAGCCAGCCCATGACCGAAACGCTGATCAAAGTCGACCTTAGCCAGCCCGTCACCGAAAACGAGAATATCCATAACCGCTGGCACCCGGATATCCCGATGGCCTGCTGGGTAAAGCCGGGCGATGACTTCATCCTGGAAACCTACGACTGGACCGCTGGCGCGATCAAGAACAACGACGACGCCAGCGACGTGCGCGATGTGGACCTGTCCACCGTGCATTACCTGTCGGGCCCCGTGGGTGTGCACGGCGCAGAGCCCGGGGATTTGCTGGTGGTGGACCTGCTCGATATCGGCGCCAAGGCGGATTCCCAGTGGGGCTTCAACGGGTTCTTTTCGCGGCAGAACGGCGGCGGCTTTCTCACCGATCACTTCCCCAGCGCACAAAAAGCCATCTGGGATTTCAAAGGAATGTTCACCAGCTCACGGCACATTCCGGGGGTGAATTTCGCCGGTTTGATCCACCCCGGTTTGATCGGTTGCCTGCCCGACCCGGTGATGCTTGCCGACTGGAACCGTCGCGAGCAGGAGCTGATCGACACCAACCCGACCCGCGTGCCGCCGCTGGCCAACGCGCCACTGGCCGCCACCGCGCACATGGGCAAGCTCAAGGGCAAGGCCCGCGATGACGCCGCCGCCACGGGTGCGCGCACCGTGCCGCCGCGTGAGCATGGCGGTAACTGCGATATCAAGGACTTGTCCCGGGGTTCGAAGATTTTCTTTCCGGTTTACGTGAACGGCGCCGGGCTGTCGGTGGGCGATTTGCACTTCAGCCAGGGCGACGGCGAAATCACCTTTTGCGGCGCCATCGAGATGGCGGGCTGGGTGCACATGAAAGTCGAGCTGATCAAGGGCGGCATGGCCAAATACGGGATCAAGAACCCGGTATTCAAGCCAAGCCCGATCACGCCGAATTACAAGAACTACCTGATCTTCGAAGGCATTTCGGTGGACGAACAGGGCCAGCAACACTACCTGGACGTTAACGTTGCGTACCGCCAAGCGTGCCTGAACGCGATCAACTACCTGACCAAGTTCGGCTATTCGCCCGCTCAGGGCTATGCGCTGCTGGGGTCGGCGCCGGTGCAGGGGCACATCAGCGGCGTGGTGGATATTCCGAATGCGTGTGCAACCTTGTGGCTGCCCACCGAAATATTCGAGTTCGACATTAACCCCAACGCCAACGGCCCGACCAAGTTCCTCGACGGCAGCATCGACCTGCCCATCGCCCCGGACCTTTAGCCATGCCGACCTACGAATACAGCTGCGAGACCTGTGGCACCTTCACGATGCTGCGCCCGATTGCCCAACGCCATGAACCCAGCGAATGCCCGTATTGCGCTTCGGCGGGCGGGCAACTGCTGGTGTCGGCCCCGGCGCTGGGCATTCTTTCTGCCAACCAGCGCAAGGCCATCGCCGGCAACGAGCGCAGCGCGCATGCGCCGCAAACCGTGGGTGAGTATCAGGAGAGTCGCCGGCATCCGGCGGGCTGCAGTTGCTGTGGCACCGGCAAAAAAGTCGAGCCCAGCAAAACCAATCCGCTGGGGCTCAAAACCAAAACCGGGCCACGGCCGTGGATGATCAGTCACTAGACCAGGAGCGTTGTTATGCGTCATGGCGACATTTCCAGCAGCCCCGACACCGTCGGTGTCGCAGTGGTGAACTACAAGATGCCGCGCTTGCACACCAAGGCGCAGGTCATCGAAAACGCGAAGAAGATTGCCGAGATTATCGTCGGCATGAAACAGGGCCTGCCGGGTATGGACTTGGTGGTGTTCCCGGAATACAGCACCATGGGCATCATGTATGACCATGACGAGATGATGGCCACCGCCGCGAGCATTCCAGGCGAAGAAACCGCGATTTTCTCGGCGGCGTGCCGCCATGCGAATACCTGGGGCGTGTTTTCCCTGACGGGTGAGCGCCACGAAGAACATCCGCACAAGGCGCCGTACAACACGCTGGTGTTGATCAATAACCTCGGCGACATCGTACAGCGTTACCGCAAGTGCATTCCGTGGTGCCCCATCGAAGGCTGGTATCCAGGCGATCGCACTTATGTGTGCGACGGGCCCAAGGGCATGAAGGTCAGCCTGATCATCTGCGACGACGGCAACTACCCGGAAATCTGGCGTGACTGTGCGATGAAGGGAGCCGAGTTGATCGTGCGCTGCCAGGGCTATATGTACCCGGCCAAGGAGCAGCAGGTGCAGATGTCCAAGAGCATGGCCTGGGCGAACAACTGCTACGTCGCGGTGGCCAACGCTGCCGGGTTCGACGGGGTGTATTCGTACTTTGGGCACTCGGCGATCATCGGGTTTGACGGGCGCACCCTGGGCGAATGCGGCGAAGAGGAAATGGGCATTCAGTACGCGCAGTTGTCGGTGTCGCAGATCCGCGATGCGCGGGCCAATGATCAGTCGCAGAACCATCTGTTCAAGCTGCTGCACCGGGGCTACACCGGCATGCACGCCTCGGGCGATGGCGACAAGGGCGTGGCCGACTGCCCGTTCGAGTTCTATCGCACCTGGGTGCTGGACGCGCAAAAGGCTCAGGAGAACGTTGAGCAATTCACCCGCAGCACGGTGGGCGTGGCCGACTGCCCGGTGGGGCAGCTGCCACACGGCGGTAAAGAAAAGACGGCGGAGTAGGGCATGCGGTTTACCTTTGAACCGGCTCAGGTGATGGCGCTGTTGCGCAGCCGGATCGTCGGGCAGGACGCCGCGCTCGCGCAAGTGGAAGGGTTGCTTAAGGTGGTCAAGGCCGATATTGGCGAGCGTGACCGGCCACTGAGCGTCAACCTGTTCATGGGGCCAACCGGTGTTGGCAAGACCGAAATCGTGCGCCTGCTGGCCCAGGCACTGCACGGGCGTGCCGACGGTTTTTGCCGCATCGACATGCACACTCTGGCGCAGGAGCATTACGCCGCTGCGCTGACCGGCGCGCCGCCAGGGTATGTGGGCAGCAAGGAAGGCATCAGCCTGTTCAACAGTGAGTTGATCCAGGGCACTTACAGCCGACCGGGCATTGTGCTGTTCGACGAACTCGAAAAAGCCAGCCGGGAAGTGGTCCGCAGCCTGCTCGGCATTCTCGAAAATGGCCAACTGACCCTGGCCGGTGGCACGCGCACGCTGGACTTTCGCAACAGCCTGATCTTCATGACCAGCAATGTCGGTGCGCAACAGGCGCGGCGCCATCGCCAGCGGTTTGCCCATGGCTGGCGACGTTTGCTGCGGGTCTTCGCACGGGGCGAGGCGGCGGTGCTGGAAGAGGCGCTGCACGGGCATTTTGAGCCGGAATTTCTCAACCGTATCGACCGTATCCTGATGTTCGAACCCCTCGATAGCCAATGGCTCGACGCGTTGCTGGACGTGGAGCTGGCAAAGCTCAATCAGCGCCTGGCGTTGCAGCGTCGCTCACTGACGCTGGATGAGCAGGCGAAGGCGTGGTTGTGCCGTCAGCACGACGCGCGGTTTGGCGCGAGGGCGTTGGGCCGGCGCTTGCGGGTGGAACTGGAACCCGCCATTGCCGAATGCCTGCTGCGCGAACCGGCTGTGCAAGCGATGTGCGCGACGGTGCGTGAGCAGCGCGTGGAGGTTTTTGCGCAATAGCCTTGCAAGCCGCGCCATCCTGACTAATATAATCCGGGTAAAACAAATAACATCCGGGTAAAACGTCATGCCTGCGCAAAATTTGCCTCTGTGCACCGCTTTTGTTGGTCATCAGCGGGTGGTGGCCGGTAGCTATGCCGATGTCTTCGAGCAATTGTCAGACCTCGGATTGGCGGCTGGCAGCTTCCTGGTTTTCGATGATGCCACCGGCACCCAGGTCGACTATCCCTGGCCGGCGGGTTACGCGCCCGAGCAGCCGGCACAGGAAGATACCGATGCTGAGCCGCCTGCATCGCCGTGCGTCGGGCGCCCAAAATTGGGCGTAGTCGCGCGTGAGGTCACCTTGCTGCCGCGCCACTGGGAATGGCTCGGCCAACAGCACGGCGGTGCCTCGGCGGCGTTGCGTCGGTTGGTCGATGAGGCTCGCACTGACCATGCTTCCCGTGATCAGATGCGCCAGGCCAAAGACGCCAGCTATCGTTTCATGAGCGCTATCGGCGGCGACCTGCCCGGGTTCGAAGACGCCTCGCGAGCGCTGTTTGCCGATGATGCGGCGAACTTTTCCAGCAAGATTGCGCAGTGGCCGAACGACGTGCAGACGTATTTGGCCTGGCTGTCGCGCAATGCTTTCCCCGCCTGATAATAATTCCGGGACCTGAACAACCATGCAACTCACTCCCAATCGGCCTTTGTGGCAGATCTACCTGATTTTTCTGGCACCGATGGTGCTGTCCAACTTCCTGCAAAGTTTTTCCGGCACGCTGAACGGCATCTATGTCGGGCAAATGCTCGGCACCCAGGCACTGGCGGCAGTGTCGGGGATGTTCCCCATCGTGTTTTTCTTTATTGCCCTGGTCATCGGCCTGGGGGCGGGCGCTTCGGTGTTGATCGGCCAGGCCTGGGGGGCTCAGGAAACCGCGATGGTCAAGGTGATCACCGGCGCGACCTTAACGCTGGGCGCGCTGGTAGGTTTGATTGCGGCAGTGCTCGGCAGCTTGTTTGCGCGCCCGGCATTGCAGGCACTCGGCACGCCGATCGATGTGTTGGACGATGCGGTTGGGTACGCCCAAGTCATGATGTTGATCATGCCGCTGCTGCTGGTGTTTATCCTCTATACCCAGTTATTGCGGGGCGTCAGCGACACGATTTCGCCGCTGCTGGCGCTGATGGTTTCAACCCTGGTGGGCCTGCTGCTGACCCCGGCACTGATTCGCGGCTGGATCGGCCTGCCGCCCATGGGCATCCAGAGTGCCGTGTACGCAGGCTTGGTGGGCAACGCGTCGGCCATGCTGTTTCTGATCCTGCGTCTGCGCCATAAAAACCATGTGATGGCGCCGAACCGTGAGCTGTTTGCAGCCTTGCGCCTGGACCGCGCAATTCTCGGCAAAGTCCTGCGCATCGGTCTGCCCACCGGCTTACAGATGGTGGTGCTGTCGTTGTCGGAATTGGTCATCCTTGCCCTCGTCAACAGCCATGGCTCCCAAGCCACGGCGGCGTATGGTGCTGTAACGCAAATCGTCAATTACGTGCAGTTCCCGGCGCTGTCGATTGCGATCACCGCGTCGATCCTCGGTGCTCAGGCGATTGGCGCCGGGCGCCTGGAACGTATCGGGCCGATCCTGCGCACCGGGCTGTTGATCAACACCTGCCTCACCGGCGGGCTGATCGTAGTCGGCTACCTGTTGTCGCACTGGCTGCTGGGCTTGTTCATCACCGACGACGCCGCGCGCGTCAATGCCGAACACCTGTTGCACATCATGCTCTGGAGCATTCTGGTGTTCGGGTTCCAGGCCGTGATCGGCGGGATCATGCGCGCCAGCGGCGTGGTGCTGATGCCCGTCGCCATTTCGATCTTCTGCGTACTGTGCGTTGAGCTGCCGATAGCGTATCTGCTCAACGCACACTTCGGCCTTGAAGGCGTGTGGATGGCGTTTCCGGTGACCTACCTGGCGATGCTGGCATTGCAGACGGGGTATTACCGACTGGTGTGGCGGCACAAGCAGATCAAGCGGTTGGTGTAATTATTTAAAGTGGGTGTCGGCGACCGGCAGGATGCTCGCGACGTGCCAGCGGCTTGTCTTTGACCAGGGTCTGGCTGATCAGGAACGTATCGACCTGCGGCGCTTCGCCAGAAGAGGTTCACTAGGATGGCAAACCCCTACGCCGAGTTGTTCAAGGTCCCCGGCGCCCGCGCTTTTGTGCTGGCGGGCATGCTGGCACGCATGCCGGTGTCCATGACCGGTATCGGCCTGATCACCATGCTCTCGCAGGTGCATGGCGGCTATGGCCTGGCGGGCGCGGTGGCGGCGGTGTTCGCCCTGGCCACGGCCGTGTGTGCGCCGCAGGTATCGCGCCTGGTCGACCGTTATAGCCAGGGCAGGGTGCTGCCGATTGCCGCAGTGATCGGCGGCGGTGCGTTGTTGCTGCTGTTGCTGTGTACCCGGTTGCAGGCGCCGAGCTGGCTGTTGTTCGTGTTTGCGGCACTGGCCGGATGCATGCCGAATATGTCGGCCATGGTGCGCGCGCGCTGGTCCGAGTTGTATCGCGGTCAGCCCCAATTGCACACCGCGTTTGCCCTGGAGTCAGTGCTCGATGAAGTGTGCTTCATTGTTGGCCCGCCGATTTCCGTCGGCTTGAGTGTGGTGCTGTTTCCCGAAGCCGGACCTTTGGTGGCGGCGCTGCTGCTGGCGGTGGGCGTGACCACCTTTGTGCTGCAACGTGAGACCGAACCGCCGGTGCACGCGCACGAGAACCATCATGGCCGCCTGTTGATCGCCTCGCCGTCGGTGCTGATCCTGATGATCCTGCTGCTGGCCATGGGCGTGATCGTCGGCGTGGTCGATGTGGTCAGCGTCGCTTTCGCCCAGCATCAGGGCCAACCGGCGGCGGCGAGCATCGTGCTGTCGGTGTATGCCATCGGTTCGTGCCTGGCGGGGCTGGCGTTCGGCACACTCAAGCTCAAGGCGCCGCTGCCCCGGCAGTTTCTGTTTTGCGGCGTGGCCACCGCGTTGACCACCTTGCCGTTATTGCTGGTGACAGACATTCCCGGCCTGGCCGTGGCGATCTTTATCTCCGGGCTGTTCTTCGCGCCCACCTTGATCGTGTCCATGGCCCTGGTGGAGCAGGTCGTTCCGCCCAGCCGCCTCACCGAAGGCATGACCTGGCTGATCACCGGCTTGAGCATCGGGGTGGCCATTGGCGCCGCCAGTTCGGGCTGGATGATCGACCATTACGGCGCCACCCGCGGGTTCTGGGTGGCGCTGGTGGCAGGCGCGGTGGTATTGGGTTCAGCCGTGCTGGGGTATCGACGGTTGGGCAGTCAGCCGATTGCCGGGCAAGGGTCTGCGCTGTGATGCTGCAAAAACTCATTCAGCGCCTGGCGCGTCAGATCATTGAGCGTCACTTTCTTGCGGGTGGCGGCCAGGGCCGCGGCCAAATGCAGGTCATGGCCTACGCGTACGTTGAACGAGCCCTTGCAAGGCTTTTCCGGTAGCTGCCCCAAGCGTTGGCACGTGGCGAGGTAATCGTCGACGGCTTCACGGAAGGCCGCGTCCAGTTCAGCGACGGTTTTTCCTTCATAGCTGACCAGCGCCTTGATGAACAGAACCTTGCCGAAGAGGCAGTTGTCTTCGAGGCTGGCTTCGATAGAGCCGATGTAGCCTTGGTGCTTCAATTGGTTATTCACTGAATCAGTTCTCCTGATTTCAATTGTTCGATGATCTGGCGCCGAATGTAGTGTTTCAGTTCGTTGCCGGGGTGAGGCTTGTGCAAGGTGATCATTGCACTGGGGTCGCCGATGTCGAACTTGACGCGGCTTCCAGCCCCTTCAATCTGTGTGTAGCCGAGCCGGTGCAGCAGCGTGATGAGCTCTGGCCAGGTAAATGCCATGTGCTCGTTGAGCAGTTTGGCGAGCAGCTTTTCATTTTTGGACACGGCGATCCTTGCCTGTAACCAAATTTAGTTGCAAAAAGTGGTGTGCGTCAATGCTAGCGCGTGTTCGTGCGCCTTTCCTGAGATTGATGTAACCCTTGATGACACCTCGCTCCATGCCCCCCATCCCCCGCTAATTTTTCCCTCCCCGGTTCGTTTTATAGGGACGACGTGCCTTTGTGCTTCCTGCCTATTGCTCCGGACTCCAACAAATGAATGCTGAAGACTCCTTGAAACTTGCTCGCCGGTTTATCGGGTTGCCCCTGGAAAAACGCCAGTTATTCCTGCAGGCCCTGCAGAAAGAAGGCGTGGACTTTTCCCGGTTTCCGATTCCGGCAGGGGTGGAGGTGGAGGATCGCCAGGCGCTGTCCTACGCGCAGCAACGCATGTGGTTTCTCTGGCAATTGGACCCGGCCAGCGGGGCCTACAACTTGCCGGGCGCGGTACGGCTCAAGGGTGAACTGAGTTTGCCCGCGATGGAGCAGGCATTTGCCAGCCTGGTGGCCCGCCATGAAACCTTGCGCACCGTATTTCAGCGCCAGGCGGATGACCGCCTGGCACAAGTCGCTGTCGAGCCTTCACTGGCTATCGAGCGGCTGGATATAAGCGCCCTGGCACCCGCCGAGCGTGAGCAGGCCGTCAACGAGGCCGCCACCCGTCAATCGCTGTTGCCCTTCGACCTGGAACACGGTCCCTTGCTGCGTGTGCAATTGCTCACCCTGGGTGATCAGGAGCATGTGTTGCTGCTGACCCTGCACCACATTGTCTCCGATGGTTGGTCGATGAACGTGCTGATCGACGAATTCATCCGTTTCTACGACGCGCACGAACGCAACGACGCGCCGCAACTGCCGGCGCTGCCGATCCAGTACAGCGACTACGCCCTGTGGCAGCGCCGCTGGCTGGAAGCGGGGGAGCAGGCGCGTCAATTGGAGTACTGGCAAGCGCGTCTGGGTGATGAGCATCCGGTGCTGGAGTTGCCGACTGATCGCCCGCGCCCGGCCATGCCCAGCTATCAGGGCACCCGGCATAATTTCGCGATTGACCCGGGCCTGGCCGCGCAGCTGCGCACCTGCGCGCAACAGCACAACGTCACCCTTTTCATGCTGTTGCTTGGCGCGTTCAACGTGTTGCTGCATCGCTACACCGGGCAGGGCGATATTCGCATTGGCGTGCCCATCGCCAACCGCAATCGCAGTGAGGTGGAAGGGCTGATTGGCTTCTTCGTCAACACTCAAGTGCTGCGCACCGAGTTGACCGGGCAAACCCGCGTCGCCGAGTTGCTGCAAGGCATCAAGGAGCACGCCCTCGGCGCCCAGGCTCATCAGGAGCTGCCGTTCGAGCGTCTGGTGGAAGCCTTGAAGGTCGAGCGCAGCCTCAGTCATACGCCGCTGTTCCAGGTGATGTACAACCACCAGCCAGTGGTGGCGGACATCGCCTGCGTCAGCACCGCTTCCGGGCTGGAATTGGCCTTGGTGGAATGGCAGGGCCGCACCACCCAGTTCGACCTGACCCTCGACACCTACGAGAAATCCGGCACCCTGCACGCCGCGTTGACTTATGCGAACGACCTGTTTGAGGCGACGTCCATCGAGCGCATGGCGCGGCACTGGATCAGCCTGCTGCAGGCCATGGTTGCCGATGGCGAACAGCGCGTGGGTGAATTGCCGATGCTGGCTGCCGACGAGCAGCACCTGTTGGTGCGCGACTGGAACAGCAACGCCCAAGCGTACCCGACCGAATGCGCTATCCATCAACTGATCGAAGATCAAGTACAGCGAACGCCCGATGCGCCGGCGCTGGTATTCGGCGCAACCACCTTGAGCTATGCCCGGCTCGACGCGCGCGCCAACCAGTTGGCCCATGCCCTGCGCGAGAAGGGCGTCGGCCCGGACGTTTTAGTCGGTATCTGCATCGAACGCTCCATCGAAATGGTGGTGGGCCTGCTGGCCATTCTCAAGGCAGGCGGTGCCTACGTGCCGTTGGACCCGGAATACCCCGAGGACCGCCTGGCCTACATGATCGAAGACAGCGGCATTCAGCTGCTGCTGACCCAGCAAAGCCTGCAGGCCTTGCTGCCCACCGAGGGCATCCAGGTAATTGCCCTCGATCAGCCGCACGACGGGCTCGACACCTACAGCACACAGTCGCCCGCCGTTGATATTCACGCGCTCAACCTGGCTTACGTGATCTACACCTCGGGCTCCACCGGTAAACCCAAAGGTGCTGGCAACAGCCACCGCGCATTGGTCAACCGCCTGTGCTGGATGCAGCAGGCGTATGGCCTGGAGGCCCGCGACGCAGTGTTGCAAAAAACCCCGTTCAGCTTTGACGTGTCGGTGTGGGAGTTCTTCTGGCCATTGATGACCGGCGCGCGATTAGTGGTGGCTGCTCCGGGTGAACACCGTGAGCCGGCGCGCCTGATCGAGACCATCAACCGTCACGCAATCACCACCTTGCACTTCGTGCCATCGATGCTCCAGGCGTTTATCCATGAACCGGGTGTACACGCCTGCACAGGCCTCAAGCGCATCGTGTGCAGCGGCGAAGCCTTGCCGCTGGACGCGCAACAGCAGGTGTTCGCCAAACTGCCAAACGCCAATTTGTATAACCTCTACGGCCCGACCGAAGCTGCGATCGACGTGACCCACTGGACCTGCGTCGACGAAGGTGCCGACAGCGTGCCCATCGGCCGCCCCATCGCCAACCTCGCCACATACGTGCTTGATGCCCAACTCAACCCGGTCCCCGCCGGTGTGGCCGGCGAGCTGTACCTGGGCGGCACTGGCCTGGCCCGCAGCTACCACCGTCGCCCGGCGTTGACCGCCGAGCGCTTCGTGCCGAGCCCGTTTGTGAGGGGCGAGCGCCTGTACCGCACGGGTGACCGCGTAAGCCAGCGTGCTGACGGCGTCATCGACTACCTCGGCCGCCTTGATCATCAGGTCAAACTGCGCGGCTTGCGCATCGAACTGGGCGAAATCGAGATGCGCTTGATGCAGCATCCAACGGTGCGCGAGGCGGTGGTGTTGGTGCAGGGCGGCAAGCAACTGGTCGCCTATTTGGTGCTCGAAAGCGATGAGCCAGCTGACCTCAAAACCTGGCTGCTCAAGAGCCTGCCGGAATACATGGTGCCGACGCACCTGATGCCGCTCGCCACACTGCCGGTGACCGCCAACGGCAAGCTTGACCGCAAGGCGCTGCCGCTGCCGGACGCTGCGCCGCAGCAGGCTTTTGTTGCGCCGCAAACTGACCTGCAAAAAGCCTTGGCGGCTATCTGGTGCGACGTGCTTGGCGTCGATCAGGTCGGCCTGGACGACAACTTTTTCGAACTGGGCGGCGACTCGATCATTTCCATCCAGGTGGTCAGCCGCGCCCGTCAGGCGGGCATTCGCCTCAACCCGCGTGACCTGTTCCAGTACCAGAGCATTCGCAGCCTGGCCCCCGTCGCAACCCGTGAGCAGGCCAGCGTTGTCGATCAAGGGCCGGTCAGCGGCGAGGTGATCCTGACACCTGTGCAGCACAGCTTTTTTGCCCAGGCGATCCCCGCGCGTCATCACTGGAACCAGTCCCTGCTGCTGACCCCGCGTGAGACGCTGGAGCCAACACGCCTGGAAGCGGCGCTGACGCAGTTGCTCAACCATCACGATGCCTTGCGCCTGCGCTTTGTGAAGCACACTGACGGTTGGCAGCAAGCCCATGCCGCGCCAGTCACCGAACCTGCGCTGTGGCAGTGCCGCGTCAACAATGATACGGAATTGGCCGCGCTGTGCGACGAAGCCCAGCGCAGCCTCGACCTGGCGCAAGGCCCACTGCTGCGCGCCGCCCTGGTCGCCATGGCCGATGGCTCTCAGCGTTTGCTGCTGGTGGTGCATCACTTGGTGGTGGACGGCGTTTCCTGGCGCATCCTGCTCGAAGATCTGCAACAGACATACCGCGGTGCGCCGCTGCCGGCCAAGACCAGCGCCTATCAGCACTGGGCGCACCACCTGCAAGCCCACGCGCAAACCCTCAACGCACAACTGCCTTTCTGGCAGGCGCAATCCGTCGACGCCGAGCTGCCGTGTGACAACCGCCACGGTGGTTTGCAAAACCGCTTGGGCGACAAACTCGAAACCCGCCTCAACGTGGAGCAGACCCGGCTGTTGCTGCAAGACGCGCCGGCGGCGTATCGCACTCAAGTCAACGACCTGCTGCTGACGGCGTTGGCGCGTGTGATCAGCCGTTGGAGCGGGCAGGCTGCGGCACTGATCCAGCTGGAAGGCCACGGCCGTGAGGACCTGTTCGACGCGCTCGACCTGACCCGCACCGTCGGCTGGTTCACCAGCCTGTTCCCGGTTCGCCTGGAAGGCAATGGCGAGTGGTCGAGCGCAATCAAATCGGTCAAGGAGCAACTGCGCGCCGTGCCTGACAAAGGCCTTGGTTATGGCCTGCTGCGCTACCTGGCGGCGCCCGAAGTGCGTGAAACCCTTGAAGGCCTTGCCGTGCCGCGCATCACCTTTAACTACCTGGGCCAGTTCGACCGCCAGTTCAATGAGTCGGCGCTGTTTGTGCCCGCCACCCAGGGCAGCGGCCAGGCTCAGGACCCCGAAGCGCCGTTGGCCAACTGGTTGACGGTGGAAGGGCAGGTGTATGGCGGCGAGTTGGCGTTGCAATGGGGCTTCAGCCGCGAGATGTTCCAGGCATCGACCATCCAGCGGCTGGCGGATGAATACACGGCTGAACTCAAGGCGCTGATCCAACACTGCTGCGACACGCCCGCCGGGCAGGTCACACCGTCGGACTTCCCGCTGGCGCGGCTGACTCAACAACAGCTCGACAATTTGCCGGTCGCCGGCCCGGCGATTGCCGATCTGTACCCGCTGTCACCCATGCAGCAAGGCATGTTGTTCCATACCCTATACGAGCCCGAGGCCCAGGCGTATATCAACCAGTTGCGCCTGGATATCGAAGGCCTCGACCTTCTGGCCTTCGGACGCGCCTGGCAGGCTGCGCTGGAGCGGCATGACATTTTGCGCAGCAGCTTCCACTGGCTTGATCTGGACAGCGCCCACCAGGTCATCCATCGCCAGGTTGACCTGCAACTGCAGGTGGTCGAAGACCCGGATGCAGACATCGACGCCTTGGCCGATGCCGAACGTGAGCGCGGGTTCGAGCTGAGCACTGCGCCGCTGTTTCGCCTCACGCTGGTGCGCGCGACGGGCACGGCCTGGCACCTGATTTTCACCAGTCATCACATCCTGATGGATGGCTGGAGTAACGCCCAGTTGCTCGGCGAAGTCATCGCCCATTACGCAGGCCAGGCGTTGCCGGCGCCGGTGGGGCAGTTCCGTGATTACCTCGGTTGGCTGCAACAGCAAGCCTCGGGCGAAGGGTACTGGAAAGCCGCACTGGCGCCGTTGCAAGCGCCAACTTTGGTTGCGGAAGCGCTGCGCCCACCTGTCGACGGCGCTGGCATGGCTGACTACAACATGACCTTGGACAGCACATTCACCCGCGCCCTCGGAGACTGCGCCCGTCAGCACAAAATCACCCTTAACACCCTGCTGCAAGGTGCCTGGAGCCTCTTGCTGCAACGCTACACCGGCCAGGATTGCGTGGCGTTCGGTGCGACCGTCGCCGGGCGTTCGGCGCCGCTGCCGGGGATCGAGCAGCAGTTGGGGCTGTTCATTAATACCTTGCCGATCATCAGCGCGGCCTCGCCCGCTCAGTCGGCTGTCGACTGGCTCGCTGAGCTGCAGGCTTTAAACCTCAGCCTGCGCGACCATGAACACACGCCGCTCTACGACATTCAGGGTTGGGCGGGTCAGCAAGGGACGGCGCTGTTCGACACCCTGCTGGTGTTCGAAAACTTCCCGGTGGCCGAAGCGCTGAAACAAGGCGCGCCCGCTGGCCTGACCTTCGGCACGCTGCACAACCATGAGCGCACCCACTACCCGCTGACCCTGGGCATCGAGCTGGGCGCCGGCCTGCGCCTGGAGTTCAGTTACGACCGAGGCCGGTTCAGCGCGCAACAGGTCGCGCAACTGAGCGCCAACCTGCAGCACCTGCTGGCGCAACTGGTGGCGGATGCGCGTGTACCTCTCGGCACTTTGCAACTGCTGGATAACGGTGCGCAACGCAACTTGCTCGCCCTAAGCCAATCACCGCGCGCGGCACAGCGTCACGAGCGTGTGCATGAACGCATTGCCGCCCAGGCCCACGCCACACCCGATGCACTGGCGGTGCAAGCGGGTGGCGAATGCCTGAGCTACGGGCAACTTAACCAGCGCGCCAACCGCCTGGCCCATCGGCTACTGGCGCTGGGCGTCGGCCCCGGCCAGCGCGTTGGCCTGGCGTGCCGACGTGGCCCGCAGTTGATCGTCAGCCTGCTGGCAGTGCTTAAAAGTGGCGCCGCCTATGTGCCGCTGGACCCTGCATACCCGGCCGAACGCCTGGGCTACATGCTCGCGGACAGTCGCCTTAGCCTGTTGCTCAGCGAAACCGGGTTGCTCGCCGACCTGCCATTGCCCCAAGGGCTTAAACGCCTGGACTTCACAACACTCGGTGAAGAACTGGCGGGCTATCCGGCAACCAATCCGCCGAACCACGCAGCCGCCGGCGACCTGGCCTATGTGATCTACACCTCCGGTTCTACCGGTCGGCCCAAAGGTGTGGCCATCGACCATGCCGCCCTCGACCAGTTCTGTGACGCGGCTGCGGGCTACAGCGCGCTGACGCCTGCCGACCGCGTGCTGCAATTTGCGACCTTCAGCTTCGACGGCTTTGTCGAGCAATGCTACCCGCCGCTGTGCATCGGCGCTGCGCTGATCATGCGCGGTGACGAGCTGTGGGACGCCGGGCTGCTCGCCCGCGAAATCGTCGAGCAAGGCGTTACCCTGGCCGACTTACCCGCCGCTTATTGGTATTTGCTGGCCAAGGAATGCGCCGCCGATGGCCGCTCGCTGGGCAAACTGCGCCAAGTGCATGTGGGTGGCGAAGCCATGGCCGTGGAGGGCGTACGCGCCTGGCATGCAGCCGGGCTGGGTCACGTGCGTTTGCTCAATACCTATGGGCCGACCGAGGCCACCGTGGTGTCAGGCGTGCACGACTGCCAACTGGCGGACGCGAATGACGCGTACGGCATGCCGATCGGGCAGGCCATCGAAGGGCGCGCCCTGTACGTGCTCGACAGTGGGTTTGAACTGCTGCCGAACTGTGGCGTCGGTGAATTGTGCATCGGCGCCTCGGCAGGCCTGGCCCAAGGCTATTTTGATCGCCCGGCACTGACCGCCGAACGTTTCCTGCCCGACCCGTTTTCCGGTGCGCCGGGCGCGCGGCTTTACCGCAGTGGTGACCTGGCGCGATACAACGAAAACGCCGCGCTGGAATACGTTGGCCGCATTGACCATCAAGTGAAGATCCGCGGTTTCCGCATCGAAATGGGTGAAATCGAAGCCTGCCTGCAAGCCATGCCTCAAGTGCGTGAGGCGGCCGTGGTTGCGCTGGACGGGCCGACCGGCGCGCATCTGGTCGCGTATGTGGTGCCCCAGTCGGATGCCCTGCAAGCGCAAGTCTTGAAAGCGCTACTGCAACAGTCCTTGCCGGATTACATGGTGCCCGCTCACTGGGTGATGCTTGAGGCGCTACCGTTGAACCCCAACGGCAAGCTGGACCGTAAAGCCTTGCCAAAACCGGATGCCGGCAGCCAGCAAAAACACTATGTGGCACCTCGAACGGCGCTGGAAATACAGGTCGCGCAAGTCTGGCAACGCGTGCTGGAACTGAAGCAGATCGGGCTGGACGATCACTTTTTCGAGCTGGGCGGGCACTCGTTGCTGGCCACTCAAGTGATCGCGCGCTTGCGCACGCTCCTGGCCTGCGAGCTGAGCCTGCGCGACCTGTTTGGCGCGCCGCGCCTGGCGGATTTTGTGGCAGCGGTGGCTGCCCGAACCGGCGCTGCGGCTGCGGCTGCGGTGCACGTGCCGTTGGTGGCTTACGGTGAAAAAGCCAGCGCAGCGCTGTCGCTGGTTCAGCGCCGGCTCTGGGTGGTGGAGCAGCTGTCGCAGGCCAGTGGCGCCTATGGCATGCCACTGGCGGTGCGTTTGCGCGGCGAGCTGTCGGTGCCGTTACTGATCAGCAGCCTGGCGCAGGTAGTGGCCCGCCACGAGACCCTGCGCACCGCCTATATCACGGACGAGGAGGGTGACCCGCTGGCAGTGATCGCCGCGCATGTGGAGGTCGACTTGCCGCTGTTCGACCTATCGTCTCTGGCCCCGGCCGAGCAACAGCGTCGGGTGGCCGTCGCGGTTGAAGCCAATACCCGTCAATCCATCGGCCTGTTGCAGGCGCCGTTGTTGCGTGGGCAGGTGCTCAAGTTGGGTCCCACGGAACATGTGTTGCTGTATTCGATGCACCACATCATCTCCGATGGCTGGTCGATGGCAGTGCTGGTGAATGAACTGGTGGGCTTTTACGGGCGGGCCATGGCGGGCGTGCTTGAGCCGCTGCTACCCTTGCCGATCCAGTATTCCGATTACGCCCTCTGGCAACAGCAGCTGCAACAGACCGGCGTGCTGGCCGCGCAGGCGCGTTACTGGGAACAGGCACTGGCCGGTCACAGCGGTGTGTTGCCATTGCCCACCGACAAACCTCGCCCGCCAGTGCCCACCCATGAAGGCCGGGACCTTGGCTTCACGCTGCCCGTTGCCTTGCATGCCGGGCTGAAGGCGTTGTCGACGCGTGCCGGCGTCACCCTCTACAGCACGCTCCTCGCGGCGTTCCAGGTCATGCTGCATCGCCTCAGTGGCAGCGCTGACGTGCTGGTCGGCGCCGATGTTGCCGGGCGCCAACAGCCCGAGCTGGAAGGGCTGATCGGCTTTTTCGTGAACATCCTGCCGCTGCGCTCCAGCTTTGCCGCGCAGCAACCGTTCAGCGCTTTTCTTGCCAGCACCCAAGGCACCGCACTCGACGCTTTTGAGCATCAGGACCTGCCCTTCGACATGATTGTCGAGGCCGCATCACGTCCGCGCCAACGGGGTTTCAACCCATTGGTGCAGGTGCTGTTCGTGATGAACAACCTGCCGGTGCAGAGCGGCCAGATGGACGGGATTGAGGTTGAAGTACTGCCCAGCCGAGGCGGCTATTCCAAGTTCGATATGGCTCTGTTCATCGATGAAGACGCGGGCGGCCTGCACGGGACCTGGCAGTACGCCAGCGACCTGTTTGAACAACAACGCATTGAGTCATTCGTCGACGCCTGGACGGGAATTCTTCAACAGATTGTGTGTGATCCGAACATTCAATTAGGGGATATCACCATGCCTACAGACACCCTGGGACAAACTAGCGCTCCCGTGCCGCCCGCCATCAAGGCGGACAAGCTGGGCAAGTTCCTGAAAAAATCCCAAAGCCGCATCGACAAGCCAGCCGGCGCGCTGATGCGTGAGTCGCTGATGGTGCCCGGGCAGGATTTTCCATTGCTGATGGAACCCACAGACCCGGGCCTGGACCTCGTCGCCTGGATCAAGGAAAACCGCGCGCTGGTGGAAGAAAAGCTCGCGCGGCATGCGGGCATATTGTTCCGCGGGTTTGCCCTGCGCGACATTCATGACTTCGAAGCGTTTGCCGAGGCGGTTCAGCCGGGCCTGTATGGCCAATACGGCGACTTGCCGAAAAAAGAAGGCGGCAAGAACACCTACCGCTCGACGCCTTACCCCGAAAAGAAAATGATTCTGTTCCATAACGAAAGCTCCCATCAGGACCGCTGGCCACGCAAGCAGCTGTTCTTCTGCGAACAGCCTTCGCCCGTGGGCGGCGCCACGCCCGTGGTGGACTGCCGGCAGATGTACCTCAAATTGCCGGTGGCGATTCGCGAACGCTTCGAAGACAAGGGCCTGCTGTACGTGCGCACCTTTGCCGACAAGCTCGATGTGTCCTGGCAGCACTTCTTCAAGACCGACGTACGCGCCGACGTTGAAGCGCGTTGCCGGGCGGCAGGCATTGAGTGGACCTGGCTGGACAACGATGAACTGCAAATCCGCACCCCGTGCCCGGCGATCATTCGGCACCCGGTGACCGGTGAAAAAACCTTCTTCAACCAGGTGCAACTGCACCACATCTTCTGCCTGGACCCGGATGTGCGCGAAGACTTGCTGGCACTGTTCGGTGAGCAGCGCATGCCGCGTCATGTGTACTACGGCGACGGCTCGCCGATTGAAGATGAGGTGATGGCGTTGGTGGGCGAGCTGTACGAAGCCTGCGCGGTGCGGTTCGACTGGCAAAAAGGTGACGTCATCCTGCTCGACAATATGCTGGCGGCCCATGCCCGCGACCCCTTTGAAGGGCCGCGCAAAATTGTTGTGGCAATGGGCGAAATGATTGAACGCAGTGCGCTGCACGTGGCGCACCACGACACCGAAAAGCAAGAGGCCGAAGCATGAGTACTGCACAACAGGGAAGCGTGGACGCTGGACTGGCGCTGTTGGTCGAGCAGCAACAGCATCTGGACGCACGCCAAGCGGGCGCGAGTTGGGGCGACCTGGCCCACTGCCTGAAACTCGACATTCATGGCGAACTGGACCCGTTGCGCCTGCAACACGCACTGGACAGCCTGGTGGTACGCCACGAAGCCTTGGCCGCGCAATTTGCGCCGGTCAGCGGTTATCACGGGTTGCGCCAGCGCGTCGCGGCCGCTGAGACAGTGAGCCTGACCCAGTGGACGCAAGTGGCCTCACCGCAACAAGTGAGCGCACGCCAGCAACACTGGTTGCAGCAACCGCTGCCGCTGGTAGCGGCCTTATTGCAGCGCCTGGAAACCGACCACTGGCAATTGCTGGTGGGCGTGGCGCGTCACGCGGTCGATGCCGCAACCCTGGCTTTGCTCCAGCAGGAATTGCTGGCCGCCTATGCGCAGCAAGGGTTTGCGGAGGAGGAGCCGGGGCAGTTTTCCCAGTACCTGGAATGGCGCAGCGAGGTGATCTTCGACGAGGACGCAGAGACCGCCAAGGCTTACTGGCAGCAGTATCTGCAAGCAAGCGAGCCGCTGGTAAACGGGCCGGATTTGCCTTACCGCCTGGCGTCTTCCGATGTTGCGCCAGCAGAGCGCTTGAGTGTGCCACTGGATCAAACCCTGCTGGCTCGCCTGCGTACGCAGGGGCAACCACTGGATGTTTTGATGCAAGCCGCCTGGTGGGTGCTGCTGGCACGCATCAGTGGCCGGGAGTCTTTCCTCGGGGGCTGGCGGCATGATGCGCGCCAGGACTATGAATTCTTCAGCCACAGCCTGGGCCTGTTCGAGAAAACCTTGCCCTTGGCGATCCATATCGATCTGGCCAGCACCTTCCGTGACCTGGCAAGCACTTTGGCGGCGCAGTTGGATCAGCACCGCACCTGGCAGGAATACTGGTCGCCGTTGGCATTCCCGCAACAGGCCGCGCCCGCAGTCGGCTTTAGTCGCCGACAGGTTTCAGCGCCGCATGCAGTGGCTGGCCTGGTCTGGGCGGGCAGCGACCTGCCGCCCAGTGCGCCGGCGTTCGAGTTGGCACTGCAACTGGACATGGCAGACACCGGCGAACCCCAAGCCGTGTTGCTGGACTTCAACCCCGCGTGCTACAGCGCGCACGCCGCCGAGACCTTGTTGGGCCAATACCGTCAGTTGCTGCGCAGCATTGCCGACACGCCCGACGAAAGCGTTGCACGTCTGAACCTGCTGGACGCCGACGAAAAAAGCCGGCTACTGGCACTGAACCCGCCGGCGCAGGCGATGGATGCGCTGTTATTGCCCCAACGTATCGCCGCGTGGGCGAGCCAGACGCCGGACGCCGTGGCACTAGTCGCGGCGGGCGAGACCCTGAGCTACGCCGCACTGGACGCGCGCACCGCACAATTGAGTGCCGAGTTGCTGCGCCAGGGCGTGAGCGCGGGGTCGATCGTTGGCCTGGCGTTGCCGCGCTCTGTGGAACTGGTTGTCGCCATTCTCGCTACTTGGCGTGCGGGTGCCGCTTACCTGCCGCTGGACCCGCAATGGCCAGCGGCGCGCCAGGCGGAAATAGCCGGGCATGCTGCTGCGCGCTTGATCCTGATGGCGCAAGCGCCGAGCCAGGGTGATCCGCTGGCTGCGTTCAAGGTGCTCAATGTCGCTGCGGCGAGCCTGGATGCTCGCGTGACACAGGCCGCCTCCGTGCAGTCGCGGGACGTCGCCTATGTGCTGTTCACGTCCGGTTCTACCGGGCAACCCAAAGGCGTGGTGATCGAACATGGCGCGTTGCTCAACTACACCGCGAGCAGCAGCCAGCAGTTGGGCCTCGCTGCGTGCCGTCATGTTGCGTTCAGCTCCACGGTGGCGGCGGACCTGGGCAACACCGCCTTGTTCGGCGCGCTGTACAACGGCGCGGCCCTGCATATTGCTGACGATGCCACGCTGCAAGATCCCGAGGGCTTCGCCGGGTTCCTGCGCGATAACCGAATCGATTGTTTGAAAATTGTGCCCTCGCACCTGTCGGCATTGCTTGAGGCTGACAGCGCCGTACTGCCTGACACGTTGGTGTTGGGCGGTGAAGCCATCGGCGCTGGCCTGGTGCAGCGCATTCGCCAGTTGCGGCCCGATTGCCGGGTGTTCAACCACTACGGCCCCACTGAAGCGACGGTGGGGGTGATGGTGCACCCGTTATTGCCCGGTGGCGACTTGAGCCACGGCGTTCCGCTGACCCACGTGCTGCCCGGCAACCAGGTATTTGTACTCGGCGCTGACGCTCAGTTGCTGGCAACCGGTGAACTGGGTGAGTTGTTTATCGGTGGCCAACAGCTGTGCCGTGGCTACTTGAATGGGCAAGCGGACGCGTTTATCCAGAGCCCGCTGGTGGGCGGCGAGCGGCTGTATCGCACGGGCGACCTGGCGCGTTATCGGGTTGAGGGCGGTGTGCAGCTGTATGGTCGCCACGATCATCAGGTCAAGGTGCGGGGTTTTCGCATTGAGTTGGCGGAGATAGAAGCGCAGCTGCTGCGCTTTCCCGAAGTCAGCGAGGCGGTGGTGGTGCTCGCCCACGAGGAGCCGCAAGCGTTCGTAGTACTGCGCGCAGCCGCGGATGAGGCGCTTTTGGCTCAACTGAAAACCCGGCTCGCTCAACACCTGCCGGCGGCCATGGTGCCACGTCAGGTCCTGAGCCTGGAGCGCATGCCGCGCCTGCCCAACGGCAAGGTTGACCGCAAGGCCTTGCAGCAGGCCCAACCGGTGGCCGCACGGGCAGTTTACGTAGCGCCACGTGATGCTCTGGAAGAACTGTTGTCCACGCGTATGGCCCAGTTGGTCGGGTTGGAGCGGCTAAGCATCGATGAGGACTTTTTCGCTGTTGGCGGGCATTCCTTGTTGGTGATCAAGCTGGTGGCGGGCATTCGCAAGCTGCTGCACTGCGAGATTCACCCCGGTGTGGTGTTTGACCACCCCAGTGTGGCGGAACTGGCAGGAGTACTGCGGGCGCGTGAAAGTGTCCCGGGGCAGTTGGAGAAGATTGCACAGGCGCGTTTGCGGCTGGATGCAATGAGCCCTGAGCAGAAGGCGGCGCTGATGGAAAAGGCCCGGCAGTTGCAGGCCAGTCAGCAATAAGTACGCTGTAGGAGAGGGGGCAAGCTCCCTCTCCCCAAATAGGGTTTTGTCTGTCGTTGATAGCGGCGAGGCGCTTAGCGCTGTTCGCCCAACCAACTCAACACGTCTTCATAAATACCGGCAATTGCGCCGGTAATCCCGTTCATGCGCAGAAAGTCATGGGTCAGCCCCGACTGTAGGTGCAGGCTGACGTCGGTGCCGCTGGCCGCCAGCATTTGGGCGTACGCCAGCCCCTCGTCATACAACGGGTCGTATTCGGCCAGGCTGATATACGCCGGTGCCAGCGCTGTCAGTCCTTCGGCCAGTAACGGCGAAACCCGCCAGTCGAGGCGCTGTTGGGGGACAGGGCAATAGTGTGTGTAGAACCATTCCAGCGTGGCGGTTTCAAGCAGGTAATCCTCAGCGTATTGGCGGTGGGAATCGCGCTGCCGTGAGGTATCAGTGACCGGGTAAAACAGCAGTTGGGCCCAGGGCTTGAACGCCAGTTGTTGCGGCGCTTTCACGGCGATGATCGCCACTACGGTCGCCAGCGTCGCTCCCACACTGTCGCCCGCCAGCGTGATGCGTTGGGCGTCCAGTTGCAGGTTGCCGGCCTGTTCGGCCAGCCAGTTGGCGGCGTCGAGGGTATCATTGACGGCGGTCGGAAAGGTCGCCTCGGGCGCCAGGCGATAAGCCGGAGCGAACACCGCGTACTGACCGCTGGCGGCCAGCCTGCAGCAGATGGAATCATGGGAGTCCAGGCTACCCACCACATAGCCGCCGCCGTGGAAATACACAATCACCGGCAGTTGCGCGGTGCCCGGTGCCCGGTAAAGGCGGGCGGGCAATGCATGGCCATCGCGTGCCGTGACCGTCAGTTGGCTGACCGCTACCGAGCCCGGCGGGCTGGGGTCGAGAATCGCCGAGGTTTGTTCGAATTCGCGGCGTGCCTGTTCAACACTCAGTGCGTGCATGGGCTGGCTTTTGCCGGTCAGGCGGCCCATTTGTGCCAATTCCAGAAAGCCTTCGAGATCAGGGTCCAGGGGCATGACAGGTTCCTTGTGAAATAGGGCTAAGCGCCGCCCCTGACCATCAGGGGCGGCACCGTTTTCAGCTGGCGACGGGTTGCAGCGCCAAGTGCTGCAACAGCCCGTGAAGCAGCGCCGGGTGGTTGAGGATGTCGTAGTGGCCGGCCGCGATCTGTTCATTGCTTCGCGCGCAAGCCAGGTTCGACGCTGACTGGCCGGCATTCGCCTTGGCCCACCAGCAATCGGCCTGCGCCCGGGTGGGCGGTAAACCATCGAGTCGCGTGGACAGTTCCTTGAGTTTCATCGCCACCTGGAAGGTATGGGCCAGTTCCTCGGCGCTGATCTGGGCGTACACCGATTCAGCGGCAGCCCCCGTCTGGACGTGTTCAATCAGTTGCTCGAGCCGCGCGCCAGCGGTGGTGGCGTTGACTTCAAAAGTCGGCAACTCATCGGCCGGCAGGCCAAACAGCACCGCCAGGAACCCACGCAGGTCCTCGCTCCAGTCCTGGTTCACGAGGTCCTCGCCGGTGGGGATAAAACTGTCCACCAGCCCCAGGAATTCGACGCGCTGACCCTGGCTTTCCAGCTCCTGGGCCACCAGCACCGCGAGGGTGCCGCCCAGCGACCAGCCCATCAGGTGATACGGGCCGCTGGCCTGTTGCTGGCGGATGTACTGGGCGTAATCGATGGCCATGGCCTCCAGGGACTCATCGTTCCACTGACGGTCGAGCAGCATCCGGCATTGCAAGCCGTAGACACTGCGCTGGCCCTCCAGTCGACGGGCCAGTGGCTCGTAGTCGAACACCGTGCCAAACCCGGCATGCAGGCAGAACAGCGGCGGGTTGTGCGCTGTTTCGCTGTTGAGCAACAACAGCGGGTTAAGGCTCGCGTCATCTTCGGCAAACCCGGACAACTCAGCGATGGTCGGCTTGCCGATCATGTCGCGCAGTTTCAGTTCGATGCCAATATCCGGCTGGCTGCGAACTTTCGACAACACCTTGAGAATACGCAGCGAGTCGCCGCCCAATTCAAAGAAGTTGTCGGTGACGCCCACGGTGTCGAGTTCCAGTACCTCCTGCCAGATCGCCACCAGTTGTGCTTCCAGCGGGTTGCGCGGGGCAACGAAGGCACGGCCCTTAAAGTCCGGGTCGGGCAGGGCCAGGCGGTCGAGCTTGCCGTTGGGGTTGAGCGGGAAGGCCTGCAACACCAGGATTTGCGCCGGGACCATGTAATCAGGCAGTTCCTCCTGCAAGGTTGCCCGCAAGCGCTCGCCGAGGCCGGCTGAGGCCTCAGCCACCACGTAGCCGATCAGTTGCTTGCCGCCGGCGGTGTCGCGGGCGACGACCACGGCGTCTTGCACCTCGGGAACCTCGCGCAAGCGTGATTCAATTTCCCCCAGCTCGATACGGAAGCCACGGATCTTCACTTGGTTGTCCAGCCGACCGAGGTAGTCGATAACGCCGTCGGGGCGTTGGCGCACCAGGTCGCCCGTGCGATACAGGCGCGTGCCGTCCGCCGCGAACGGGTCGACCACAAAACGCTCGGCGCTAAGGCCCGGACGCCGGTGATAACCACGGGCAACGCCTTCGCCGCCGATGTACAACTCGCCGGCCACGCCATCGGGTACCGGGTTGAGGTGTTCGTCCAGCACATACAAGGTGCGTTCGCCGATGCGTGTGCCGATGGGGGCGTACACCGCCGCGCAGCGTTCCTCGACACTGACTTTCCACAGCAACGGCGTGACCACGGTTTCGGTGGGGCCATAGCCGTTGGTCAGGAACTGCGGCTTGAGCACGCGTTTGACCAATTCAAAGTTGGCCTCGGCCACCGCATCACCACCGAAGCAGTAGATGCGCACGGGCGGCGGGGCGTCGTTTTGGCTGTCGCCGTACTCGGCCAACTGTTGCAGATACGCCGGAGGGAAGCAGGCGATGCTGATGCGGTGGGCATGCAGCGCTTGCCAGGTTTCTTCCGGGGTCCACAGTTGATTGCCACGCACCACCAGGCACCCGCCGCTTTGCAGGGTCGACAGCCAACGCTCTTGCGCGCCGTCGAAGGCGAATGACATGAACAGCAATTCACGGGTGGCGCTGTCCATCTCGTAACGCTCGGCAATCGCCTGGCAATGCATACGGATTTGCCCATGCGCCACCGCCACGCCTTTGGGTTTGCCGGTGGAACCGGAGGTGTAAATCAAGTAGGCGAGGTTGTCGTCGTGCACCTCGCAGCTCGGGCATGTCTGTGGCCAGTCCGACAGCGGCAGGCGATCCAGTTCGATCAGTGTTGCGCCGCCGAGCCCCTCAAAGCGCGACCGCAATGAATGCTGGCTGATCAGTGCGCTCATGGCTGAGTCTTCGACGATCCACTGCACGCGATCTTGTGGGTAATCAATGTCCAGCGGCACATAAGCCGCGCCGGTTTTCATGACCGCGTAAAACGCGACGATCACGTCCACCGACCGCTCAAGGGCGACCCCGACAAACTGCTCCGGTCCAATGCCTTGCGCCATGAGGCAGTGGGCCAGACGATTGGCCCGGGCATCCAGTTCGCCGTAGCTCAGTTCGGTACCGTCACACACCACCGCCATCGCGTCTGGACGCTCCAGCGCGTGTTGACGGATCACCTGCGCCAAGTGAGCGCGCGCAGTCGTGACTGGTTTAAGCAGGTTACGTCGCAGCAACACCTGCTGTTCGGTGTGTGCCAGCATCGTGAGGTTGCCGACATTGCTCTCGGCGTCATTCAGCAGCGCCAGCAGCAGGGTTTCAAAGCTGCGGCGGATTTGTGCAGTGGCTGTTTCAGTGAAGCGATTGCGCAGGTACAGGAACTCGATTTTCAGGGTGTCGCCAAGGTCGATCGCCAAGTCCATGGCAAAGTTGGTGACATCGCGGCTGCTGACGTCGCCAAAGCTAAGGCGGTCCCTTCCGGCTTCCTGCAGGCGTTCGTCCACCGGGTAGTTTTCAAACACCAGAATGCTGTCGAACAGCGGCTGGCCGCCCTGGCCCGACCAGCGTTGTACGTCGGCCAGGGAAGCATGTTCGTGGTCGCGCACTTCCAGGTTGTAGGCTTGCAGCGCTTGCAGCCACTGGGTGACGGGCGTGTGCGGTTGCGGGGTCTGGATGATGGGCAAGGTGTTGATAAACAGCCCGAGCATGTCCTCGGAACCCGGCAGGCTGGCCGGTCGGCCGGCGACGGTGGCGCCAAAGCATACGGTGTCCTGGCCGGTGTAACGCTGCAACAGCAGTAACCACGCGGCCTGAATCAGCGTGTTAGGGGTGACCCGCAGGCGTTGAGCACGCTCACGCAAATGCCCCGTTTGCGCCTCATCCCACTGCAGATACAGCGCCGCGTGGCCCTCCAGCTCCATCGACGGTTTGGGCGAGATACTGTTGGCCAGCGACGAGGTGCCGCTCAAGTCCTGCAGCTTGGTCTTCCAGAACTGCTCGAGCACCTCCTGGGACTGCTCTTGCAGCCAGCGGATGTAGTCGCGGTAGTGCCCGCGCTTGGCCGGTGCGGGCTGGCCGTTGTAGAGGGCGAAGACTTCACCCAACAGGCGCGAGTTGGACCAGCCGTCCATCAGGATGTGGTGGCTGGTCCAGATCAGGTAGTGCGTTTGCGGGTCAAGCTGCACCAGCGTCAGGCGTGTGAGGGGCGCGCGCAGGAGTTCGAAACCCCGCGCGCAATCCTGGCTCGCAAGGGCCTGCAGGTCTTGTGCGGTGACTTCGCGCTGCTGCCAGTCGAGCACGTCGACGGGCAGGGTTGCGCTGCGATAAACCACCTGCAGCGGTTCGGCCAATTGGCTGTCGGCCCAGAACCCGGTGCGCAGGATTTCATGGCGCTCGATCACGGCGTTCCAGGCCACGGTGAAGCGTGCAACGTCGAGGCCACTGACCGAGACGGCCATTTGGTTCACGTACAGGGCGCTCTCCGGTGCTTCCAGGGTGTGGAACAGCATGCCTTGTTGCATTGCCGACAACGGGTAAAGGTCTTCGACCTGGGCCAAGGGCACCGGCAAGCGGTCCAGTTGCGCCTGACTGATGCGCGCCAGCGGGAAGTCGCTGGGCGTTGCACCCGTGTTGGCGCTGTCGCAGCAATGCTCGATCAGCGCCAGCAGTTCGTTCTTGAGGTCATCGGCCAGGTGGGCAATGGTCGCCTCGTCGAACATCTCGCGACTGAACTGCCAGCCCAGGGTCAGCTCATCGCCATACACTTGGCCATTGAGGCTCAACCAGTTGCCCAATGGCGCATCAGGCGCTTGTTCATGCCCACTGCCTTCGGCGGCAGGTGACAGCAACGAACCCTGTCTGGCGTCGAAGCTGGCGTCGAACTGGCCCAGATAGTTGAACGTGATGCGTGGGGCGGCGAGGGCGGCGAGGCTGGCCCGTGCGTGCGGCGTGCCCAAGTAGCGCAGAGCGCCATAGCCCAGGCCTTTGTCGGGAATTGCACGCAGCTGTTCCTTGATCTGTTTGATCGAGTCGCCAAGCTCGGTGGCCGTCACCAGCTTGACCGGGAACAGGCTGGTGAACCAACCCACGGTGCGGGTCAGGTCGATGTCATCAAACAGGTCTTCGCGACCGTGGCCTTCCAGCTCGATCAGGCAGTGCTGGGCGCCGGTCCAGCGGCTGATGACCCGCGCCAGGGCGGTCAGCAGCAGGTCGTTGATCTGCGTGCGATAAGCCTTCGGCGCTTGCTGCAGCAAGCGCTGTGTCTGCGTAGCGTCGAGGTGGGTGTGCAACGTGTGGCTGTGGCGATTATCGAGGCTGCCATGGGGGCGTTCGCACGGCAGGTCGGCAGCGTTGCTGTCGAGTTGCGCCAACCAGTAGCTCAGTTCGTCCTCAGCCGACTGGTTTTGCGCGCGTTGTTGCAAGCGCTCGGCCCAGGCCTTCACCGAACTGGTGCGCGCCGGCAGTCGCAACGGCTGCCCGCTTATCAGCTGTTGATAGGCGTTTTGCAGGTCTTCAAACAGTATCCGCCACGACACGCCATCCACGGCCATGTGGTGGATCACCAGCAGCACGCGCTGGCTGCCGTCGGCCAAGTGGATCAACACGGCGCGCATCAGCGGGCCGTGTTGCAAGTCGAGGCTGGCCTGGGCCTGGTCGCACACGCCTGACAGTAACTCGGCGCGGGTGTGGACCTGCTGCAATTGCCAGTCGGCCATTGGCCGGTAGTGTGCGCTCCAGCCGCCGGCCTGCTGCTCGAAGCTCACGCGCAGGGCGTCGTGGTGCTCAATTACCGCGTGCAGTGCAAGTTGCAGGGCCTCGGCGGTCAGCGGTTGCGCAGGCTTGAGCAGTACCGACTGGTTCCAGTGATGCCGCTCGGGCATCGGCGTTTCGAAAAACGCTTGATGAATCGGCAGCAACGGCAATGCACCGGTGGCGGGGCCTGTGTCGATCACTTGGGCAGTCGCTCCACTGCGGGCGACACCCGCCAAGCCTTGCACGGTCTGGTGCTGGAACAGTTCCTTGGGGGTAAAAGCGATTCCCTGTTGGCGGGCGCGGCTGACCACCTGGATGGAGATGATGGAGTCACCGCCCAGTTCAAAGAAGTTGTCGGTCAGGCCGACCTTTTCCCGTTTCAGCACGTCTTGCCAGATAGCAGCGATCTGCTGCTCCAGCGGGCTTTGCGGCGCCACGTAGGCTTTTTGCAGCAGGCTGGCATCCGGTTTTGGCAAGGCCTTGCGGTCAAGCTTGCCGTTGGGGCTCAGGGGCAGTTGATCGAGGAAAATCAACTGCGTCGGCACCATGTAATCCGGCAAATGCTCGCCCAGGCGCGTCTTGATTTCGCTGCGCAGTTCACCGGCTTCGCGGGTTTGGGTGGGCACGGCATAGGCGACCAATTGCCCATCGGCGGCGATCACCACGGCTTCGCGCACGCAGTCCAGTTCCATCAGGCGGGTTTCGATTTCCCCCAGCTCAATGCGCAGGCCACGGAGTTTGACCTGGTGGTCGATACGGCCACGGTATTCAATCACGCCATCGGTGCGGTAACTCGCCAGGTCGCCGGTGCGATAGAGGCGTTGGCCGTCACCAAACGGGCTGGTCATGAAGCGTTCGGCGGTCAGGGCAGGGCGGCGGTGGTAACCACGGGCCAGTCCTTCGCCGCCCAGGTACAACTCGCCGATGACACCGGCCGGGACCGGTTGCAATTCTGCGTCGAGGATGTAGGTGCTGAGGTTGGCGATCGGCTGACCAATGGGCACGCCTGCCTTGCCTTCTTCGCGGCAGGTCCAGTGGGTGACGTCGATGGCGGCTTCGGTGGGGCCATAGAGGTTGAACAACCCAACGTTCGGCAGTTTGGCGAATACCTGCTGTTGCGCGTCCACGGGCAGGGCTTCGCCGCTGCACACGATGCGGCTAAGGCTAGTGCAGCGCGCGACGTTTTCGTCGAGCAAAAACACCTGCAGCATCGACGGCACGAAGTGCAGGGTGGTGACTTCATAACGTTGAATCAGGCTCACCAGCGTGGCCGGGTCACGATGGTCGCCGGGGCCGGCAACCACCAGGCGCGCGCCGGTCATCAGCGGCCAGAAGAACTCCCACACCGACACGTCAAAACTGAACGGGGTCTTTTGCAGCACGGTGTCGCTGGCGGTCAGCGCGTAAGCCTGCTGCATCCAGCACAGGCGGTTGGTCAGGGCCGAATGGCGGTTGCCGGCGCCTTTGGGCTTACCGGTGGAGCCGGAGGTATAGATGACGTAGGCGAGGTTTTCGCCGTCAACGGCGACGTCAGGGTTAGTGTCGGCATAGGCGCTGACATCCAGTTGGTCGAGTGCCAACACTGGCAGCGAAGCAGAGACCGGCAATGACGTGAGCAAATGCTGCTGGGTCAGCAGCAGGCCAATGCCGCTGTCTTCAATCATGTAGCTGAGGCGATCCTGCGGGTAGTCCGGGTCCAGCGGCACATAGGCGCCACCGGCCTTGAGCACGGCGAGCAGGCCGATAACCATTTCCACGCTGCGTTCAGTGGCGATGCCCACCAGTACGTCCGGGCCAACGCCCATTTCAATCAGTTTGTGCGCGAGCTGGTTGGCGCGGCGGTTGAGCTGGCTATAACTCAATTGCTGCTCGCCAAAAATCAGTGCTGGAGCCTCAGGCGTGGCCGCTACCTGGGCCTCGATCAGTTGTTGAACGCTGCGGTCCAGCGGGTAAGGCGTCGCGGTATCGTTCCACGCTCTGACAATCTGCTGTTGCTCGGCGTGATCCAGCATCGGCAGGTCGGCAACCCGCGCCTGTGGGTCTGCCATGAGGCTGTGCAACAGCTGTTGCCAATGCCGCCCAAGGCGCTCGATGGTGTCGGCGTTGAACAGGTCGGTGGCGTAGGTCAGGGTTGCGCTCAAGCCTTCTGCAGATTCGCTGGTGCTGAGGGTCAGGTCAAATTGCGCGGTGCTGCCTTCCCAATCCAGGCCCTCGACCTGCAACGCCGACGGCAGTGATTGACGTTCGGGGTCGGCGCTCTGGTGGTTGAACATCACCTGGAACAGCGGGTTGTGGCTAAGGCTGCGCTCGGGTTGCAAGGCCTCCACCAGTTGTTCGAAGGGCAGGTCTTGATGGGCCTGGGCGTCGAGTGCATGTCGCTTGACCTGTTGCAGCAGTTCTTCGACCCGCAGCTGCGCGTTGAACTCGGCTTTGATCACCTGAGTATTGACGAAGAAACCGATCAGCCCCTCGGTCTCGACTCGGTTGCGGTTGGCAATCGGCACGCCGACGCGGATGTCGTGTTGGCCGCTGTAGCGGTGCAGCAGGGTCTGGAATGACGCCAGTAACAGCATGAACGGCGTCACACCGAGGCGATGGGCGAGTTGCTGCACCGCGTCGCCCAGGCCGGGCGCCAGGGCCAGTGACAGGTGGGCGCCACGGTAACTTTGTTCAGCCGGGCGCGGGCGATCCGTCGGCAATTCCAGCACGCTATGTTCACCCGCCAATTGGACGGTCCAGTACGCCAGTTGACGCTCACGCTCGCCGGCTTGCATCCATTGGCGTTGCCAGGCGGCATAGTCGGCGTACTGAATCGGCAGCGGTGCCAGCGAGTGAGGCTGTCCAGCCTGGGCGGCGCGGTACAAGTTGATCAGCTCTTCAACCATCAATTGCACCGACCAGCCATCGGACACGATGTGGTGCTGGGTCAGTACCAACACATGCTCATCGTCCGCCAGACGCAGCAGCCGGACTCGCAGCAGTGGGCCCCGTTGAAGGTCGAACAGCTGGCGGGTTTCATGTTCGACGAAGGCCTTGATCGTGGCCTCGTCCGGCGGGCTCTCCAGCGCCTCGACCACGAGGGTCAGCGGCGCCTGATCGGCGATGACTTGCCGCGGTCTTTCGTTGTCTGCCACGAAGGTGGTGCGCAGTGATTCGTGACGGGAGATCAAATGGTTAAAGGCTTGCTCCAGCGCTGCAATGTCCAGCGTGCCGGTGAGGCGCAAGGCAGCTGGAAGGTGATAGGCGGCGCTGTGGGGATCCAATTGCCAGAGGAACCATTGGCGCTCCTGGGCGTAGGACAGCGGCAGCGGTTGATTGCGATCGACAGGCGCCAACGGCAGTTCGTGCTGCCGGGCGCGGCCATCCAGGCCTGAGACGAAATCCCCGAGCACACTGCGTTCGAACAGGCTGCGCAAGGCGACGTCAAGGTTCAGGGTTTTGCGCACCCTGGAAATGATCTGGGTCGCCAGCAACGAGTGGCCACCGAGGGCGAAAAAGTCGTCTGTGAGGCCTACCTGTTCAAGATTGAGCACGCTTTGCCAGATGTCGGCGACCTGGATTTCCAGGGCCGTGCGCGGCGCCACATAGCGGTTTTGCTGGGTGCTCGCATCCGGTTTTGGCAGGGCTTTGCGGTCCAGCTTGCCGTTGGGGCTCAGGGGCAATACATCAAGGAACATCACAAAGGCCGGCACCATGTAATCCGGCAGCACGGCCGACAAGGCGGATTTGATCGACTGACGCAACTCATCGTGCGGCAACGCCGGGGTGTGGGGCACTACATAACCCACCAGTTGCAAGCCACTGGCGGCCGGTTGCGCGAGGACGATGGCGTCGCGCACCACGTCTTGCTCCAGCAGGCGGGCCTCGATTTCGCCCAGCTCGATACGGAAACCGCGAATTTTCACCTGATGGTCGATCCGGCCGACGTACTCGATCACGCCGTCAGCGTTGTAGCGGGCCAAGTCGCCGGTGCGGTACAGACGCCCGCCATGCCGGCTGAACGGATCGGGCATAAAGCGCTCGGCCGTCAGGTCCGGCCGGTTGAAATATCCCCGGGCGAGCAATTCGCCGCCGATGACCAATTCACCCACCACGCCAATCGGCGCCGGGGCGCCGCTGTTGTCCAGCAGGTAAATGCTGCGCCCGGCCAAGACCTTGCCGATGGGCATGGTCAAGGGCGTTGGACGTGCGCCGGTCACGTAGTCGGTGCAGTCAAGGGCCGTGACCGTCACCGTCGCTTCAGTGGGGCCGTAGGTGTTGAGCAGCGTGACGTGGCCGAGACCGGCCTGGGCCCACGCGGCGAGGCCTTCCGGCGGCATGGCTTCACCGCCGGCGTGCACTTGCTTGAGTCGCCCGTAATCGCGCGGGCCAGCAGCAGCGAAATCCTTGGCCAGCAGGTTCCAGTAGGCGGTGGTCAGGTCGACCACGCTGATCTGGTGTTCGATGAGTTCGCGGTAGAAGGTCTCGGTGTCCCAGATCTCGGTGCCGCGCAGTACCACCGACGCGCCGCAGATCAGCGCCGGGTACAACTGCTCGACAAAACCGTCGAAGTTGAACGTGGAAAACTGCAGGATGCGGTCGCTGCCATTGAGGTTGAAAAACTCCAGCGACACGTAGGCATGGCGCGTCAGCGAAGACTGGTTGATGCCCACGCCTTTTGGCCGGCCGGTGGAGCCCGAGGTGAACATCACATACGCAAGGTTCTCGGCATGGGCGCGGTTGACCAGGTTTGTGTCGTCCAGCTCAACCCAGGCCTGGTGCTGGTCCAGGCTCAGGGGCTGCACATCGTCTGGAATTGCCAGCCGTTGCAGCAAGTGGCTTTGGGTCAGCATCAGCCGGGTGCCGCTGTCTTCGATCATGCACAGCAAGCGATCCTGCGGGTATTGCGGGTCGAGCGGTACGTAGGCGCCACCGGCCTTGAGCACCGCCAGCAAGCCGATGATCATGTCAGGGCCGCGCTCCACGGCGATCCCCACAGGCACGTCGGGACCGACGCCCAAGCTCACCAGATGCCGGGCCAGGCGGTTGGCGCGGGCATTGAGTTCGGCGTAGCTCAGCGCGCGGCCTTCGAAGAGCAAAGCGGGGGCTGACGGTTGCTTCGCCACTTGAGCTTCAAACAGCTGATGGACGCGATTTTCACTCGGGTAATCGAGGCTGGCGCTGCTCCAGTCATGCAGCATCAAGTGCCGCTCTTCACGGCCGAGCATCTGCAGTTCACCCAGGCGTTGTTGTGGGTCGCGCACGATGGCCTGCAGCAGGTTCTGCCAATGCCCGGCCAGACGCTGGACGGTCGAAGCTTCAAACAGATCGACGGCATAGGTAAGGGTCGCCGCCAGGCCGTCGGCGGACTCTGTTGTGTCCAGTGAAAGGTCGAACTGGGTGCTGGGCAGCGTGCCTTCGAGTACTTCAAGGCTCAAGCCGGAAAGGCTGACGCGGGTTTGCGGCTGTACGCTGGCGTGGTTGTACATCACCTGGAACAGTGGGCTGTGGCTGAGGCTGCGCTCCGGTTGCAGGGCCTCCACCAGTTGCTCGAAGGGCAAGTCCTGGTGAGCCTGGGCTTGCAAGGCATGCTGCTTGACTTGTTGCATCACGTCGACAAAGCGCGCCTGGCCGTTGAGCTCTGCGCGCAGCACCTGGGTGTTGACGAAAAAGCCGATCAGCCCCTCGGTTTCCATGCGGTTGCGGTTGGCAATCGGCACGCCGACGCAGATATCGGTTTGCCCGCTGTAGCGATGCAACAGGGTCTGGAACGAGGCCAGCAATAGCATGAACAAGGTCACGCCTTGCCGCTGGGCAAGCTGCTTGAGGGCCTGGTTCAGTTCGTTGTCCAGCACCAGGTCCAGCTGCGCCCCGCGATAGCTTTGCTCGGACGGGCGGGCGTGGTCGGCGGGAAGTTCCAGTACGGCCTGCTCACCGCCCAATTGCGCGGTCCAGTAGGCCAACTGGCGTTCGCGTTCCCCGGCGTCCATCCACTGGCGTTGCCACACGCCATAGTCGGCGTACTGGATGGGCAGGTCTGGCAGGCTGACGTCTTGTTGCTGGCTGAGACCCGCGTACAGGGTGATCAACTCCTGAATCATCACGTTGATCGACCAGCCATCGGAGACGATATGGTGTTGGGTGATGATCAGCACATGATCGTCATCCGCCAGCTTCAGCAATTTCACCCGTAACAGCGGGCCATGCTGCAAATCGAACAGCTGTTGGATTTCCTCCGCCACACACGCCTGGATCGTCTGATCGTCGGCGCCCGGGCGCGGCTCGACGGTGATTGTCAGCTGGGTGTGGGTGGCAATGCGTTGCACAGTGCGCTCGCCGTCCTGGGTGAACGAGGTGCGCAGGCTTTCATGGCGGGCGATCAGGCGGTCAAAGCTGCTTTGCAGCGCCTGGGTATCCAGATGGCCGCGCAGACGCAGTGCCGCCGGGATGTGGTAGGCGGTACTCTGGGGATCCAGTTGCCAGAGGAACCACTGGCGTTCCTGGGCATAGGACAGACGCAGCGGCTGATCACGCTCGACCCGCGTCAGCGCCGGTGCGTGGCGCGGCGGCTCCTGCGCGAGGGTCGCGACGAACGCTTGCAAGGTGCTGCACTCGAACAGGTTGCGCAGCGGCACCTCGCTGTTCAGGGCATGACGCACCCGGGAGATGACCTGGGTGGCCAGCAGTGAATGACCCCCCAGCTCAAAGAAGTCATCGTGCAGGCCGACGGTTTCGCGGCTGAGCACGTCTTGCCAGATGGCAGCGATTTGCTGTTCCAGCGCGCTTTGCGGCGCCACATAGGCTTTTTGCAGCAGGCTGGCGTCGGGCTTGGGCAAGGCTTTACGGTCGAGTTTGCCGTTGGGACTCAGGGGCAGTTGATCGAGGAAGATCAGTTGCGCGGGCACCATGTAATCCGGCAAATGCTCGCCGAGGCGCTTCTTGATGTCGCTGCGCAGTTCAGCGGCTTCACGGGCTTCGGTGGGCACGGCATAGGCGACCAATTGCCCGTCGGCGGCGATCACCACGGCTTCGCGCACGCAGTCCAGTTCCATCAGGCGAGTTTCGATTTCCCCCAGCTCGATGCGCAGGCCACGGAGTTTGACCTGATGGTCGATACGGCCACGGTATTCGATCACGCCATCGGTGCGGTAACTTGCCAGGTCGCCGGTGCGGTACAGGCGTTGGCCGTCACCAAACGGGCTGGTCATGAAGCGTTCGGCGGTCAGGGCAGGGCGGCGGTGGTAACCACGGGCCAGGCCTTCGCCGCCCAGGTACAGCTCGCCAATCACACCCGCCGGGACCGGTTGCAGTTCTGCGTCGAGGATATAGGTGCTGAGGTTGGCGATCGGCTGACCAATGGGCACGCCTGCCTTGCCTTCTTCGCGGCAGGTCCAGTGGGTGACGTCGATGGCGGCTTCGGTGGGGCCATAGAGGTTGAACAACCCAACGTTCGGCAACTTGGCGAATACCTGCTGTTGCGCGTCCACGGGCAGGGCTTCGCCGCTGCATACGATGCGGCTAAGGCGAGTGCAGCGCGCGACGTTTTCGTCGAGCAAAAACACCTGCAGCATCGACGGCACGAAGTGCAGGGTGGTGACGTCGTAGCGCTGAATCAGGCTCACCAGAGTGGCCGGGTCGCGATGGTCGCCGGGGCCGGCAACCACCAGGCGCGCGCCGGTCATCAGTGGCCAGAAGAACTCCCACACCGACACGTCAAAACTGAACGGGGTCTTTTGCAGCACGGTGTCGCTGGCGGTCAACGCGTAAGCCTGTTGCATCCAGCACAGCCGGTTGGTCAGGGCTGAATGGCGGTTGCCGGCGCCTTTGGGCTTGCCGGTGGAGCCGGAGGTGTAGATGACGTAGGCGAGGTTTTCACCGTCAACGGCGACCTCAGGGTTGGTGTCGGCATAGGCGCTGACATCCAGTTGGTCGAGTGCCAACACTGGCAGCGAAGCAGAGACCGGCAATGACGTGAGCAAGTGCTGCTGGGTCAGCAGCAGGCCGATGCCGCTGTCTTCAATCATGTAGCTGAGGCGGTCCTGCGGGTAGTCCGGGTCCAGCGGCACATAGGCGCCACCGGCCTTGAGCACGGCGAGCAGGCCGATGACCATTTCCACGCTGCGTTCAGTGGCGATGCCCACCAGCGCATCCGGGCCGACGCCCAGCTCGATCAGTTTGTGCGCGAGCTGATTGGCGCGGCGGTTGAGTTGGCAATAACTCAATTGCAGCTCGCCAAACATCAATGCCGGAGCCGATGGGGTGGCGGCGACCTGGGCTTCGATCAGTTGCTGAACGCTGCGATCCAGCGGGTAAGGAGTCGCGGTGTCGTTCCACACGCTGACAATCTGCTGTTGTTCGGCGAAATCAAGCATGGCCAGTTCGGCCAGCCGCTGTTGTGGACCATTAATCAGGCTTTGCAGCAAGCGCAGCCAATGCTGCCCCAGGCGTTCAATCGTCGCCTGGGTGAACAGTGCCGTGCTGTACTCGATGTTCGCCGTAGCGCGCTGCGGCGAGTAGTCGACGTCCATCGACAGGTCGAACTTGGCTTCATGTTGCGCCACCGGCAGAAACGCCAGGGTCGACTCCCCCAGCGTCAGCGCGCTCGGTTGATCCTGGCTTACGCGCCAGTTGAACAACGTCTGGAACAGTGGGTTGGCCTGGGTGCTGCGTTGCAGCTGCAAGCGTTCGATGATCAGTTCGATCGGGTAGTCGACATGCTCCATGGCCGCCCGCGATTGCTGGCGCAGCGCCTGGAGAAACGCAGCGGTGGTCAGGTCATTGGTGAGGTGCGTGCGGTAGATCTGGCTGCTGACAAAGAAGCCCACCAGCTCCTGGCTCTCGCTCTGATTGCGCCCGGCATTCGGCACGCCGACGGTGAAGTCCTGCTGGCCGCTGTAACGGCTGAGCAGCAATTGCCAGGCGCCGAGCAGCACAATAAAGGGCGTCAGATCGTGATGCCGGCAGAAGCTCTGCAGCTGCTGGTTCAGTGCGTGGGGCACCGGCAGGTGATGCGTGCCCGCGCGGTGCTGTTGTTCGGGAATGCGCGGGAAATCGGTGGGCAAGTCCAGCGTGGGAATCTCGCGTCCCAGGTAATCCGCCCAATAGTCGGCGGCTCGCAGCTGTTCAGGCGTGCTGGGGTATTCCTCGCGCTGCCAGCGAGCGTAGTCGGCGTACTGGATGGCGGGCCGCGCCAGCGGCGTGGTATCGCCCTGGCACGCACGGCTGTAAGCCTGGGTCAGGTCGTGCATCAGGATCGGGTTGGACCAGGCGTCCGAGACGATGTGGTGCATGTTCAGCAGCAGCACATGGTCGTCGTGGTCGAGTGTGATCAGGCTGGCGCGAATCAGCGGGGCGCGGCTCAGGTCGAACGGTGCGCCGGCTTCGGCGGCAAGGCGCTCGGTAAGGGCGGCGGCACGGGCCTCGGGCGCCAGGCCCGACAGGTCCTCCTCCCGCAAGTGAATCCGGGCGTTCGGGTCAAGCACTTGCCGGGGTTCATCATCAAGCGTCTGGAAAGCGGTTTTCAGCACATCGTGCCGGTCGATGATCTGCTGCAAGGCCTCGCCGAGCGCCGCTGTATTCAACGGGCCACACAGGTGCAGCGCGTTGGGCAGGTTGTAGGCGCTGCTGGCGGGCGAGAGCTGTTGCAGGAACCACAGGCGTTGCTGGGCGAAAGACAAGGGCGCAGGGCCGTGATGGGTGTGAGCCTTGATGGAGTGCGCTGAACCGGCGTCGTCGGCCATCAACAGGGCCAGCAGGTCGTCGTCGGGGAGTTGATTCAGTGGGTTCATGTTCGGTCTCGTCGCCATCGGCTTCGTAAATATGCGTTGTCAGAAAGACGAAGCGTGGCCGACGAGATTTAGGTGTGAGGTGGGGCGTGTGGGGCAGGCGGCGAGCGGCGGGGCGCTCGCCGGAGGGTGGAATCAGGCGAAGGCTTTTTCGCTGATGACGCGCCCGGCTTCCATGCGCACCAATTGGTCGGCGACATCGAAGTAACGGTCATCGTGAGAAATCACGATGATGGTCTTGCCCAGGCGCTTCAGATCGGGCAACAGCTCGGTGTAGAACACGCGGCGGAAAGTCGGGTCCTGGTCGGCGGCCCACTCGTCGAATACCAGCACTGGCCGTTCATCGAGCCAGGCGTTGATCAATGCCAGGCGTTTGCGCTGGCCGGTGGACAGGTCGGTGGTGGTGAATGCACCGTCACGAATGCTGACCTTGTGGGCGATCTCCATGCGTTCCAGGTAGCTGTTGGCATCGTCCGGCAGGGCTTTGTCACTTTGCACCAGTTCGTCGAACAGGTAGTAGTCGGCAAAAATGGTGGTGAACATCTGCCGGTAATCGTCAAGGCCGCGGGCATCGACCGCTGCACCGTTGAGGCGAATTTCACCTTTTTGCGGTGTGTACAGGCCCAGCAGCAATTTGATCAGGGTGGTCTTGCCGCATCCGTTTTCGCCGACGATAAACAGGATTTCGCCAGGCTCGATGGTCAGGTTTACCGGGCCCAATTTGAACGGTTCGCTGCCCTCCACGGGCGGGAAGGCGTATTGCACGTCGCGCAATTCCAGATGCTTCATGGGCGGCGTGCGGCTCTCGTCAGCGTCGAGCAGCAGGTGCGGTTCCGGCGATGAAAAGCGTTCGGACAAGTCGGCAATGCGGCGGAAGGCGATCTGCGCGCGACTGATGATCGGCAGGTTGGCGATCAGGTTTTCCATGGGGCCTTTCATATAGAGCAGCACCAATACAAAGCCGCTCATCATGGCCGGGTCGCTGCTGGGCCAGAACGATTGCAGGGTCAGCGCCAGGCCGATGACCACAAAAAACAGCATCGAGCCCAGGCTCTTGGCGATCACGAAAATGTTGATCGAGCGCACATGGGTGTCGCAGATGTGGTCGGCGGTGGCCTGGATGTTGCGCGTCAGCATGGCGTGACGGCGCTTGCGATGGATGCGCAGTTCCTTGGCGCCTTCGGCGATGGCCGAATAATGTTTTTGCAGGTTGTCTTCAGACTCCCGCGCAGCGTAGAAGCCCGCGATGCCTTTGCCTTGTGCGATGAACTGAATGGCCGAGCCGATACCGATGGCCAGCAGGGTCATCAGGAAAATCGGCAGCGAGAGGCTCGCCAGATAGCCCAGGCAGCCGAGGATAACCGTGATGGAAATCGCCAGCGGGGCGAAGGCAAAGGCGAAATCACTGATGGTGTCGACGTCGTGGGTCAGCACCGGAATAAGGCGGTGGCTGCGGTAGCGTTCGATCTGTTCGATCGGTGCCGACAGCACCTTGGCGCCGAGGTCCTTGCGCAGCCTGGCAATGACTTTTTGCCCGACGAAGTTGCTGCCGATATCGGCGGCAATGCTGCTCAGCAGGGCGAGCACGCACAGCCCGGCAAAGGCCAGCACCACGGCAGTGGAGAGACCGGAATCGCTATGCAGGCCCCTGTTCACGGTGGCGAGCAGCGCGGTGACGCTCAAGCCGCCGAGAATGCCGAACAGAATCGACAGGATGACGGTGTAGCGATAAGGCTTGAGCAGGCTCAAGAGTTCGCGAAGGGCGCTACGCGGTTTTGCAGTCATGAAACTACCTCGGTCGCAACGTGGCTACGTGCTAAGGGCGAGTGGGGGCCCCGGCGATTCATTGGATCGCTGGCGGGCTTTTGTAGAAGACGTTCCGAGCGCGGCGCGATTTAGCGGGATTGCGCCGGGCTCGGCGGCTGCGATCTGCCCTTGTGTTCGCAGTGGCGCCTGACCCCGTGACCACCGGCCTAAATTTTTTCGATCATCAAACGTTCTTGTTTTGATGCGGGCTGCTTTCTTGCTGGAAGCGCTAGCGCAATGACGGCGTGCTCTGCCAGCCGTTTTTCTCTCTGCGAATCCGGTGCAGCTGCAGTTCCCAGGCTGGATGGGCGGCGCGTTAAAAAATTGAAGTAAATGAGTCTGGTTTTCATTAGCTGAGCCGTCTTATCAACCAGAGGCGCTCAAAGACGCCACTATTTTCTGCCAATCACACGCCTCATTGTTCAAGGATTGCTGTCGATGCCTTATCCCCTTTGGTTGTCCACGCCCAAGCATTACGCGTTGAAGAAGTTGCCGCAGACCGTGCGTCTGATGATGTTAAGTGCTGCGCTGGCTGTGCCGGCGGCTGCGACATTGCTGCCCAGTGCTGCGTTCGCCCAGAGCGAAGCGGGCAAGGTTGCCTTCGCAATCCCGGCCGGTAAATTGTCGGACGCGCTGATGAAGTTCGGCTCGGCGGCCGGCGTGTCAATTTCCTACGACCCGGCCCTGGCCAGCCAGCAAACGACCCAAGGGCTGCGGGGGCAGTTCAGCGTGGATGAAGGTCTGTCCCGGCTGTTATCGGGCAGTGGTTTGCAGGCCAGCCGCGAGGCCAGCGGCAGCTATGTAATCATGCCGCCGGCGAGTGGTTCGGCGGTGACCCTGGGGGCGACCAATATCAGTGCCGAGGGACTTGGGGCGACGACTGAAAACAGCGGTTCCTACACCACGGGCGCCACCAGCACCGCTACCAAGCTCCCGCTGACATTGCGTGAGACGCCGCAGTCGGTGAGTGTGGTGACCCGGCAGTTGATGGATGATCAACACCTTTCAACACTCAATGAAGTCATGGCTTTTACTCCGGGTATCAGCATTAACCATCGTGACAGCGAACGGTTTGATTTCTATTCCCGGGGTTTCACCATCCAGAACTTTCAATACGACGGTATTCCGTCGCAAGTGGCCAACGAGTCCCAGCAATACGTTGGCGCAATCTCTGATATGGCGATCTACGACCGCGTCGAAGTGGTGCGCGGCGCAACCGGTCTGATGAGTGGTGCGGGGACCCCGTCCGCTACCATCAACCTGGTGCGCAAGCGACCGACCAAAGACTTCCAGGCATATGTGTCCGGTGAGGCGGGCGCGTGGGACCGTTACCGCTCTGAAGTCGATGTCTCCGGGCCGCTGACTGAAACCGGCAATGTGCGGGGACGTTTCGTTGCCGCCTACCAGAAGCAAAACTCGTTCATCGACTGGTACAGCCAGGAAAAGCGCGTGATGTACGGCGCGCTGGATATCGATCTGAATGACAACACGACCTTGCGCACCAGCCTCGACTACCAGAACAACGATGCCAACGGCACCAGTTATGGGCACATCCCATTGTTTTTCAGCAATGGCAAGCAAACCAATATGTCCCGCTCATTCAACCCGGCCACGCGCTCGAGTTACATGGACAACACCAGCTACAACTTCACCACCATGCTTGACCATAAGCTGGACAATGACTGGAGCCTGAAGACTGCTTACAGCCATCAATACTCCTACCGTAAAGGCCAGGGCGCGTCGGCAAGTGGCGGCTACCCTGACCCGGTGACCGGGGCGGGCACAGGCGTGTTTATCTACCGCCTGGACAGCTACCAGACCCAGGACACGCTGGATACCTATGCTTCCGGCCCATTCAACCTGGGCGGTCGCGAACATGAGCTGGTGGTCGGCGCCAGCACCTCGCGCACTCACCTCAACTTCCCCAACTACGCCAGCCACAACGAAGACGGCGACTACGGTTCGGCGAATATTTTCAACTGGGACGGCAATAAGTACGGGCGTCGCTCGTACTTCAAGGATGGTGGCACCGTTACCAGCTTGCAGCAGAGTGGTGTGTATGGCGCCCTGCGCCTGAAACCATTTGATCCGCTGACCATCATTCTGGGGACTCGGCTCAGCTGGTGGAATCAGGAGGACGAGGTCAGCAATTATCTCAATGGCACCAAGGCCACTGACAAGACCAAGAAAACCGGGGTGGTCACACCTTATGCCGGCATCGTCTACGAGCTGAACGACACCTATTCGGCGTACGCCAGCTACACCAGCATCTTCTTGCCGCAGACGTTCTACAAAACAGCGGCGGGCGGCTCGCTGGCGCCCCTCGAAGGCGACAACTACGAGATCGGTCTCAAGGGTGAGTTCTTCAACGGTGCGCTGAACGCAAGCATCGCGGTCTTCGACATCGAGCAGAAGAACACGCCGCAGGAGTCCGGCCAGGATTCTTCGGGCCGCACGGTGTACAAGGCCATCAGCGGTACCAATACCCGTGGCGTAGAGACCGAGATCTCGGGTGAAGTGGCGACCGGCTGGAACGTGTTTGGTGGCTATACCTATCGCGAGTCCCATGACAAGGACGGCGGTCGTGTCCAGACCAACCAGCCGATCAACCTCTTCAAGTTAGGCACCACCTATCGCTTGCCGGGTCAGTGGAACAAGCTGACCGTCGGCGGCAACGTGACCTGGCAAAGCGAGATGTACGCTTCCTCGCAAATCAACTACGAGGGCCCTTACTACAAGGCTACGCAGGATCCCTTCGCCGTGGTTGGCTTGTTGGCCAAATACAAGGTCGACGAGCACCTGACTGTAGGGTTGAACGTCAACAACCTGTTTGACCAGAAGTACTACGACGGCATGGGCACGTTCAACTCGGGCTCCTACGGTGAGCCTCGCAATGCAATGGTAAACGCCAAGTGGACGTTCTAAACCATTGACGGATGGGAGCCGGCGCTTGCGCCGGCTTTCTCCAGGCATAAAAAAACCGCCGGGCTCATGCCAGGCGGTTTTTTTATGGGGCCAGGGTTTAGAGGTCGCGAACAACCCTGAAGCCGATCCAGTCTCCACGGGTTTGCGGGTAGATCGTGTTGCGATTGCCTGAGCGCGAAAACACCGGTGCTTCGCCCCAGTCATTGCCGCGAATCTGATACGACTCGCAGTTGGGCTCCACCCAGGCGCTGCCATCGGTCGGTGCGCCGACGTAGTTGGTGTGCTCGCAGTCGGCCACTCGCTCGTAGACATTGCCGTGCATGTCGTACATGCCGAATGCGTTCGGCGGGTAGCTGCCCACTGGCGACGAATAGCTGTAGCCGTCCGCCGGCCCGTAGGTATTGGCGTGTTCGGCGATGCTGTAGTCCTTGTCTTCATCAAACGGGAAGGGGAAAGGTCCGGTGGAGCCGGCGCGTGCGGCGTATTCGCGCTGGGCCTCGCTGACCATGTGGTAATGCTGGCCGGTCTTTTTCGACAGCCATGCCACATAGTTCTTTATGTCGTCCATGTCCATGCACACGGCGGGCTGGCGCGGGCCTTGCGGATAGCGAGGCTTGCTGGCAATGCACTCGCGGCCGGGGCGATCGTCGCCATTGGCGATCTTTACTCCGGTCTGGCGCACATAGCTGTCCCACTCGCCAGCGGTAACGTGAAAGCGGCTCATGGCGAACGGCTTGGCGAAGGTCACGTCATGCATCGGGCCTTCATCCGGCTCGCGGCCGACTTCGTCTTCCGGGGTGCCCATGGTGAACGTGCCTGCAGGCAGCACGACCATTTCCGGGCAGTCCTTGCAGTCCTTGAATACTTTCCCGGGCTGCGGCGCTGCGGCGTGGGCGAGGGTTGGCAGCATTGCGCCGCACAAGGCGGTCAGCGTCAGGGCTGCCAGGGGCTTGAGTCGGGATGGATTCATGTGGGCATCTCGTTCAAAGAAAAAAGGGGCGTCACAGGCGCGGGCTGAGCAAGGCCATGAAGCGCTGGATTTCGTCGGAGCTGTTAAGCAGGCCAGGAGAGGTACGAATCACTGGCCCGACGTCGCGGTCCACTGCGTCGATCACCACGCGGTTTTTCATCATGTAGGCGGCCACTTCGTCGCTGTCCTGGCCCTTGACCCGGAAGAACGTGAAGCCGGCAGACAGCTCGGGGCTGCGCGGCGTGACCAGCTCGATCTGCGGATGGGCCAGCAGCTGGTTTTTCAACTCGGTATTAAGCGCGTGAATCTGCGCCTGCACCTGCGCCTTGCCCAACTGCAGGTGCAATTTGAAGGCTTCGTCGGCCGCCCAGCGATGCTCGAAAGCGTGGTAGCCGCCGGGCGTCATGGTGGTGGCGAAATCGGTGTCTTCAGAGAAGGTCGGCACCATCGGCGTGACGTATTTATTCTCGGCGTCACGGGCGCACACCAGCCCCGTGCCGCGTGGGCCGAACATCCATTTATGGGTGCCGGCGATGAAGAAGTCGCAGTTCATTGCCGGGAAATCCAGGTTTTCCACGCCGAAACCGTGCACGCCGTCGACCACATACAAGATGCGGTCCTTCTCGTCGCGGTTGCGGTTGTGTTCATTTACCAGCTGGCCGATTTCGCCGATGGGCAGCTTCACACCGCTGCCGGACTGCACCCAAGTCATGCCCAGCACGCGGGTGTTCGGGCGGATATTGCGTTTGATGTTGCCGAGCACCTCGTCGACGGAAACCTGGGCTGCCTGCTCGAACAGGCTGATCCGGCGCACCTGGGTGCCTTCCTTGAGTACACGAAAATCCAGGCTGTTCTGCGTCGCATAGTGCTCGTGAACCGTGGTCAGGATTTCCTGATCGGGCCGCACCTTGATGCCGCCGTAGATCATCGCCAGGCCTTCGGAGGTGCTGCCGGTGAGGGCGATCTGCGCAGGTTTGGCGTCCAGGTAGCGACCGGCCCATTCGCGTACCTGGCCTTCACGCTTCCAGGTTTCCTGCAGGTCCCAGTCCATTGCCAGCCCGGGGTTGCGGTCTATCTGCACACGGTAGCGCTCAATGGCGTCGCGCACTGGCTTGGGGTGCGAGGCCACGAGGAAGTTGGAGAAGTGCAGGTAATTCGGGTCCTGATTAAACAGCTGCTTGAACCCCGTCCATGGGTTGGCTGCCGGGGTGGCGGCGCTGGCGTGTGGCAGCATCGTGGCGCCCAGTGGCAGGCTGGCGGCAAACACACCAGCCTGTTTTAGAAACGTACGGCGGTCGGTCATGGACTTATTTCACGGCTGATTAGCGATTGGCCAAGGGTTTGGCGGCTTTTTGTACCTGGTCCCACACCCGCAGGAAGTTGCCGCCCCACAGCTTGGCGATGTCGGCTTCGGAGTAGCCGCGCTGGATCAGCTCGGCGGTGACATTGCGCACTTCGCTCACGTCGTTCCAGCCCTGGATGCCGCCGCCGTCGTTGAAGTCCGAGGCGATGCCCACGTGATCGATGCCGATCTTGCGCACGGTGTAGTCGATCGCATCACCGAAGTCTTTGAGGGTCGCCTTGGGCTCTTCTTCAAGAATGGCGTAGAGCGCGCTGGCGTACTGGCCGAACTTCTGCTCGGACCAGGCGGCGATGATCGGGTCGCCGGGCATCAAGGCCATGGCCAGGTTCGGCAGTGGCGGCAGATCAAACCGTGCGCGCAGGCTGTTGAGCTTGTTCTGGGTCGGCTGGCTCAGCGGGCGCAGATAGGCCGGGAAGCCCACCACCTGAACCACGCCGCCGCTGTGCTTGATCAGTTGCAGTTCCTTGTCGCTGAGGTTGCGCGGGATGTCCACCGACGCGCGTGGCGCCGAGTGGGAGGCGACCATCGGCGTACGACTCAGCTGTGCGACTTGCTCCAGCGCCTTGGTCGACATCTGCGACACATCGATGATCACCCCCAGGTCATTCAGGCGATGCACCGCCTGCTGGCCTATCGGCGACAGCCCTTCAAGGGCGTCTGTGGTGTCATTGAAAAACGGCAGCGGGCGCGATGAGTCCGACCAGGCATTGTTGCCGATATAGCTGAAACCAAACATGCGCATGCCGCGCGCGGTCCACAGGTCCAGCTGGTTCAGGTCATCACCCAGCGGGTAGGCGTTGAGCATGCTGATAAAGATCGCAAACTTGCCTTCGCCATGCAGGCGCCGGAAATCATCCGGGGTGTAGGCGATGCCCACCTGATTGGGAAAGTCGCGCACCATGCCGGAGATGATTTTGTAACGCACCTCCTGTTCGTGGCGCGCCTCTTCGACAAAACCGTCGGTAGGCTTGTGCGGGGCGTTGGCACCGTTCCAGATTTCCGGCCAGCCGAAAATCGTCAACGCAGCGCCGGACAAGCGCCCGCGACTGGCCTTGGCCAAATCGAACTGGCCGCTGCCATCCTTGTCGGCCTCATTGCCGGCGGTGCCGAAATCCAGCGGCACGGTGATATGGCTATCAAAGGACAGCAAGCGGTCCTGCATCTCATTGGCCTGCTTGATCACCTCCAGCGGGTAGCCGGCATTGCCCTTGAACCAGTGATCCCAGACCAGGAAACCGGCGCCGGCACAGACGGCCAGTGCCAGCGGCAGGCCCAGAAACAGCGCCTTTTTCGAACGTGGTTTTGTCATTGCCATCTCAGTCAGTTGAGGCCTTTGCTATCAGGGAGGAACGAGCGATGGCGGGGGAAATTTAGGCGGGGAGGGCAAGGCGGTAAATTTTGCGCGGCTGCAAACGTTCTAGCTCTGATCACGCAGCTTCCTAAGGTAGACAATGACCCTCTCTCGACGTGGCTTCATCGCAGGCCTGGCACTGACCGGCGCTGCCGTGCCGGCGGCCTTTTATGCCCATCGCGAGCTGACGCGTGAAGAATTCCCGATCACTCCCGGCGAAGCCACGGTAGACCTCGCCGACACCAATGGTCAGCACTTGGCGAACAGCTTGCGCGGCGTGTGGAGCGTGCGTCTGGAAGGGGCAGATGCCGGCCTGAAAGGCTTGCCGCAGCACGGCCTTGAGCTGCTGCTTGATGTCGCCCCCCGTGGCCGAGGCCTGCGCGGTTACCTCGATACCGCCAGCAACCTGCGCGCCGATGCTGAACCGCGTTACCGCCTATTGGGAGACCTGGTCACGGGCGACAGCAAGGTGTTGTACTGGCGCCTGATTGATCGCGATTCGGCCGCAGGCGTACCCGCCTATGAATTCAAAATGAGCCTTGATGAAGTCTGGGCCGACTTCGGCAATGCGGGCAGCGGCACCCTCAGCGGCACCATCCTCGATCTGGACCGTCCCCTTGCATTGAACGAGCGCGACAACCGTTTTATCGCGCACAAACAGCTGTTTCCCGAAGCCCGCCAGCGCATTGGCCTCAACCCGACCTTGCTGGCATGGCTGATCGCTCCCGAACACCGCCTGTTCCACCAACTGTGGCACGCCACCCGCGACCAGTGGCACAAGCTTTCCGAGGAAAAGCGCGAGGCGTTGCGCGGCATCGGCTGGCAACCCGGGCCACGTGGCAAGGAGCGCGACGCGCGGGGCAAGCACAAGGACCGCAACGGCTCGGGTATCGACTTCTTTTTCATGCACCGGCACATGCTCGGCACTGCCCGTTCAATGCAAGACCTGCCTTCATGGCCGGCTTTCCCGGAACCCCAGCCGGCCCTGGAGCGTGATCGCCTGGGGTTTTTGCGCTACTTCGACAACCGCGACGGTTTTGCGCTGCCGCCCACTTGGTCGGCCCCCGACGACAGCGATTACACCCAATGGGTCAGCGATATCAAGGCGGCAGATACCTACCACAGCAACTTTCAAGTGTGGGAATCCCAGTACCGCGACCCGCGTTACCTGGCCAAACTGAGCCTGGGGCAACTCGGCTCGGAGATGGAACTGGGCCTGCATGACTGGCTGCACATGCGCTGGGCCTCGGTACCCCGCGACCCGTCCAACGGCGCCCCGGTGCCATTCGCCCGCGATCCGTCGGACTTCGCCGCGCGTTGGTACGCACCGGAAAACGACTTTCTCGGCGACCCGTTCTCCTCCCACGTCAACCCGGTGTTCTGGCACTTCCACGGCTGGATCGACGACCGTGTCGAGGACTGGTTTCGCGCCCACGAGCGGTTCAATCCGGGTGAAGTCAGGCGGCTGGAGGTCAACGGCGTGCCGTGGTTCGCGCCGGGGCGCTGGGTTGAAGTCAGCGACCCCTGGCTCGGCCCGGACACCCACGGTTGCAGCACCACGCCGGGCTTGCAGGTGGGGCGTTCCATGGAAATGGACCCGGAAATTATGAAGCTGGCGCTGCGCATCACCTTTGGTTCTGACGAAGACATGCTCAAGGGCCTGTTCAAGCGAGTGCCGCAGCGGCCCTGGTACGCGCGGCACTTGAAGGTCAAGGCGCGGGAGGCTTAAGCGTTTGGGACTGAACAAAGAGGCCGCGTGGGCAGCGATCAAAATGGCCCGAGCGCTCGGAAGCGACACCCTCGAACTGTGTAGCGAGTGCGGCAGCAGATTAGCAAGGCGGTGATATGGATCGACCGCGACCTGCATTAATCGAAGACGAAAAAAAACCGGCTGATCAGGCCGGTTTGGGGTGCCTCGCCAACAGCGAGGGTTATGCGTTGTTGCTATGCAGACGATCCGCGCCACCTTCGGCCAGACCACGTTCCTGCAGACGATCCGCACCGCCTTCAGCCAGACCACGTTCCTGCAGACGATCCGCACCACCTTCAGCCAGACCACGTTCCTGCAGACGATCCGCACCACCTTCAGCCAGACCACGTTCCTGCAAGCGATCAGCACCACCTTCAGCAACACGGCTTTCCATCAGGCGATCCGCGCCGCCTTCAGCGACAACAGGGTGAGCGAAAGCATTTGCAGCGAGTACCGAGAAAGCGAGGCTAAGCAAGATTTGGCGTTTCATGAGTGTGTGCTCCGAGTGTTTTAGTTGGGTGTCGCTCTGTATGGGTTTGATGTTACGCGTTGCTTTTTTTAAGAGAACTTCATTGAGTTGATGGTGACTATCGACGCCAGCGATGACCCGTTTTGGGGCGGGCCATCGTGCTCAGCATCAAGGCCGCTGCGGCAGTTCCTGAGGGCGCAGGTCGAACACCAGCACTTCGGCGTCTTCGCCGTGGCTCAAGCGGATCTGGCGTTCATCCCGCACGCGGGCGCCGTCACCTTCCTGCAGGCGCTGACCGTTGACCTCGACGCTGCCACGGGCCACGTGGATGTACACGTGGCGCGCTGGCGGCAAGTCCAGGCTCGCGGCCTCGTCGCCGTTGAACAGCCCGGCATACACCCGTGCATCCTGGCGAACATTGAGCGAGCCGTCGGCGCCATCCGGCGAGATGATCAACTGCAAGCGCCCGCGTTTCTGCGCATCGCTGAAATGCTCTTGCTGATAGCGCGGCTCGGCACCCGCTTCATTCGGCACGATCCAGATTTGCAGGAAGTGCACGCCACGGTTCTGGCTGTGGTTGAACTCGCTGTGCGCCACGCCGCTGCCGGCGCTCATCAATTGCACATCGCCAGGGCGAATCACCGAACCGGTGCCGAGGGTGTCCTTGTGTTCCAGGGCGCCTTCAAGCACATAGGAGAAAATCTCCATGTCGCGGTGCGGGTGCTGGCCGAAGCCTTTGCCGGCGGCAACGCGGTCATCGTTGATCACCAACAGGTCGGAGAAACCTTGCTCGTCGGCGTTCCAGTAGTTGGCGAACGAGAAGGTGTGAAACGACTTCAACCAACCGTGATTGGCGGCGCCGCGTTCGGAAGCTTTGCGAAGGGTCAGCATGGTCTTGTCCTCAAGTGAGCGTGGGCTGCGAGATGCAGTTCGCTTGCGTTGAGAAGAAGGTTACTGGTTACTGAAAAATTCATTAAGGAGCTGAAATTTGAATAACTGTCTCTATAAGGTTGACAGTTAAAGGCGTGTCATAATGCCCGCCGCCCTTTCTTATTGATGGACGTTCTCTTTATGCAAACCGTGGCCATGGCGCTATTTCCGGACTTCCTTCTGCTCGACATGGCCGGGCCGCTTGAAGTGTTTTCCATCGCGAACCGCTACCTGCCGGCTGCGGCTCACTATGAAATCCTCACCGTCGGTACCGAACCCGGCCCGTTGCGCGCCTCCAATGGCGTCAGCGTGCAACCGGACGTGGTGTTGGGCCAGGCCAATGACGCCTATGACCTGTTACTGGTGCCCGGCGGGCCCGGCGCCTATAACGAATGCCATCCCGACCTGTTGCCCTGGCTCATGACCGCAGCGTCGAGGGCCAGGCGCTTCGGTTCAATCTGCACCGGTGCCTTTGTGCTCGGGCATGCCGGGTTGCTGGACGGCCGCCGCGTGACCACCCACTGGCACTACACCGAACGCCTGATCAAGGCGTTTCCGGAGGCCATCGTCGAGACCGATCGCATCTACTTGCAGGACGGGCGCTTGATCACCTCGGGCGGCGTCACCGCCGGCATCGACCTGGCGCTGTCCATCGTCGCCCAGGACCACGGCAAGCAAGTGGCGGTCGACGTCGCCAAAGTGCTGTTGGTGGTGATGAAGCGACAGGGCGGCCAGGCCCAGTTCAGCCCGATGACCGCCGCCGTAGCGCCCCATGAAACGGCGATTACCCGGGTGCAAAACCACGTGCTGGCGCAGTTGAATCAACCATTCACCATCGACTCCATGGCCGCGCTGGCAGGCATGAGTGCCCGCCACTTTGCGCGGCTGTTCGCCAAAGAAGTGCAGATGACGCCCATGGCCTTCCTGCAGGGCGCGCGCATCGATCGCGCCCGGCACTTGCTGGAAACCACCGACCTGCCGCTCAAGACAGTCGCGTTCCACGCAGGCTTTGGCAGCGTGCGGCACATGCGCTTTTTGTTCAGTGAAAAGCTCGGCCTTAACCCTACCCAATACCGACAGCAGTTCAGTTAACGACAGAATGGCCGTCTCGCGCACCCAAAAGTCCGTATCGCTCCCCGTGCCAGCCTTGTCCTGTCACGGGTAGCTGGCAAGATAGCCAAAGGCCCCTGGAAGAGGATGCGCAGACGCCCTAGGCCGGGTGTTCCAGCGCATGTGCACAAATGAATCACCCTCATGCAATGAGCTTTGGTCCGTTCACCTTTCACCGGCAACAGCGCCTGGTCAGCAAGATCGGCCTGCCGGTGCCATTGGGTGGGCGTGCACTGGATATCCTCACGGTGCTGTTGGAAACCCCGGGGCAATTTGTCAGCAAAGCGGCCTTGATCGCCCGAGTCTGGCCGTGCAGCGTGGTGGAAGAAAACAACCTGCGCGTGCACATTGCCGCGTTGCGTCGAGCCCTGGACGGGGCGCGCTACATCCTCAATGAACCGCAGCGCGGCTACTGTTTCGCTGCGCCATTGGCTGTTGCGGCGACGGTGCCCCGGCACAACCTGGCTGCGCGTCTGAGCCCGGTGATCGGCCGTGATGCCTTACTCGGCACGCTGGCGCGGCGCCTGGCCGCGCAACCGTTGCTGACCCTCACCGGTTGCGCCGGCATCGGTAAAAGCACCGTGGCGCTGGCGTTGGCCGAACGTGTGCTGCCGCGTTATCGCGACGGCGTATGGTGGGTTGACCTGGCAACCGTGGAATCCCCCATGACCCTGCTGCGCCACTTGGCCCGGGCGATGAACCTTGCGCCTTGTGGCAGTGCCGCTGAGCTGTGCGATCAGTTGGCCGGGCGGCGCCTGTTAATGGTGCTTGATGGCGCCGATTTGCTGCTCGGCGCTTGCCGTCACCTGATACGTACCCTGCGCGAGCGCGCGCCGCAGGTCACGGTGCTCCTGAGCAGTCGCCAAACTCTGCAGTTGCCGGGCGAATGGGTGCAGCGCGTGCCAGGGCTGGCGCTGCCAATACCGTCCGCGTGGGCCAGTGTGGAACAGGCGATGGCGTACCCGGCGGTGCAGCTATTTGTCGCGAGGGTGCGTGCCGGGCAACAGGGTTTTGCCCTGCGGCCTCAGGACCTGGCGCCGCTGCGCGATATCTGCCGACGCGTCGACGGTATTCCTCTGGCGCTGGAACTGGCGGCCGCGCAGGTCGATACCCTTGGCGTACATGGCTTGCAGGCGCAATTGCGCAGAGGTTTGCAGGTGCTTGTCCGTGGCCGGCGCACGGCAGTGGAACGGCATCAATCCCTGGCGGCTGCGCTGGATTGGACCTATGGGCGCTTGAGCCTGCCGGAGCGCTGGCTGTACTTGCAACTGGCGTTGTTCAAAATGGCGGTGACCTTACCGGCCCTGACCGCGTTAGTCGTCGGTACCGAACTGGAACATGCCGACCTGGGCTATTTGCTCACGCGCCTGGCCGGCATGTCGTTGCTGGAGGTAGAGCCCGGCCCCGGCCCGTTGCGGTATCGGCTGCTCAACAGTGCTCGCAGCCATGCTCTGGCGCAACTGCGCGACCCGGCGCAGGTGGCGCACTTGCAGCAGGGCTATGGGCATTACCTGGGGCCGTTTTCAGGCCGGCCGTTTGTCTTGCAACTCGTCGAGCAGGCCGCGTGCGCAGGTTAGGTCTGCGGTGGCAAAGCCTTCGGTAAATTGTTCGTAGATTGAGTTCAACAGGTCACGGGCCGCTGTCAGCCGACCCTGGCTTTGCCACAATCGCGCCAGGGATGTCGCACTGCGCAACTGCCAGGCCAGTGCACCTTGCTGATGGGCCAGGCCGAGGGCCTCCAGCAGCAGGGTTTCGGCGGCGCGGGCATCCGGCGTAGCCTCGGCGCGGACCCGCAGAATCTCCGCTGAGCACCAACCGGCGGCGCCGCTTCTGGCACGCTCAAACACCGCGTCATCCGCCGGGGCCGCATTGAAGGTCACGAGGGTATCGCGCACCAGGCCCAGCCCCTGCAACTGCTCAGGCAGCGCCGTGCCTTCATAGTGTTGAGCCCAGGTATAAAACAATGGCACCGCGTGTTTCTGCGCCTGTTGCAGCAACAGTTGCAGCAAAGCGTTCGCCGAAGCGCTGTCGCCGTTGTAGCGGGCGATCACCACACCGGCCAGGGCCAGGGTGTAGCAAATCGACGTACCGTGGTTGATCTGCAGTGCCAGCTCCAGGGCCTGGTTGGCGGTACGCCACGCCCGCTGCGCAAAACCACGCAACCACAGCACACGCGCGAGAATCGTCAGCGAGGCCACGCTCTGGTCGTACTGCACGCCAAAACCATGGGTAAACCGGTTGAGATGGCCGCTCTGGGCCATGCGCTGGATAACCTGTTCGGCGTCGTGCAGCGCCAGCGTCTGATGGCCGGCAAAGTGTTGCGCCAACACCCGCAGGCGTTGGGCGCTGAGGTCCAGTAGAGGCTCGGTTTGCGGGCCCAGTCGATCAAAATGCAGGCTCTGCGCCAATGCCTCACGGTAGTTGCCGCTGCACAGGTTGACCGCCATTTGCCCAGACACTGCGCGCAGTTGGCCAGCCAGGTCTTTGCCGGCTTCCGCCAGGCGCTGCGCGCAGGCAAACGCCTCGACAGTGTGCGGCGTGCCGCCCTGAGCGTGATAGGAAAAACTGCCCAGCGCCAATTGCAGCGCCATGTGCAAACGCGGATTCGGCGTATTCGACTGCGCCAGTCGGGCCAGGGCTTTGCCCACATACAGCCCGTGTTCGCGCAGCAACGACAACTCCTGCCACAACGGCATTGCGCTGACCGTAAGACGAATGCCCAGCAGATGTGCGCCGGGGTCGCCCAGGCACCAATCGAGCGCCGCGCGAATGTCTTCGCGCAGCGGTGCATAGCGGTCGATCCAGGGCTGAGTGGCGATCAGTTCCCAGTCGTCCTGCGCCTGGTCCATCAACGCCAGGAGGCGCGCCGCGTGACGTTCGCGGGTGGCGTCGAGTTCATCGGCGACACTGAGTTTTTCCAGCGCATAGGTGCGCGTAATATCCAGCAGGCGGTACACCATGGTGTCATCGCCGGCTTCTACATTGAGCAACGACTTGGCCACCAATTGGCTGATCGAGCCCAGCACCTCGTCCGGCGCGATGCGTTCCTCGGCGATCACCGCCGCTGCGCTGGCGAGGCTGAAGCCGCCGCGAAACACTGCCAGGCGGCGCAGGCAAATCTGCTCGCAGGGCGTGAGCAAATCGAAGCTCCAGTCCAGCGTGGCGCGCAGGGTTTGCTGACGGGGCAGGGCGCTGCGGCGGCCTCGGGTGAGCAGGCGAAAATTGTCCTCCATCTGCACCAGCAACCCCGACAGGCCGAAGCGTTCGATCTGCGCCGCCACCAGTTCGATCGCCAGCGGAATACCGTCCAGGCGCTGGCAGATGTCGATGGCCAGCGGCAACTCGGCCTCGCTCAGTTCAAAGCTGTCCTGATGGGACATCGCACGCTCGACCAGCAGTTGCAGCGCCGGGTAACCCAGGGCCTGAGCGCGGTTGCCGGTGGCGGGCGGGCACGCCAGGGGTTCCAGGCGTTGCACGTATTCGCCCTCGGCGCGCAAGGCTTCGCGGCTGGTGGCCAGAATATGAAGGTTGGGTGCGTGACGCAGCAGGGTTTCGCTGATCAGTGCAATGTCGTCCAGCAGGTGTTCGCAGTTATCGATCACCAGCAGCAACTGGCGCGCGTGCAGGCTGCGGGCGAAGGTCACCAGGGGTTCATGCTCGGTGGGCGTGAGGTCGAGCAAGGCGGCGAGGTTGGGCAGGATCATCGACGGCGTGCTGAGTGGTGCCAGGTCGAGCAGGTGAATGCCGTCGCGATAGTGCCCGATCAGCAACTCCGCCACCCGCAGTGCCACGGTGGTTTTGCCGATGCCACCAGCGCCGGTCAGGGTGATAAAGCGCTGCTGGGGTAACTGGCGCACCAGCGCATCGATCAGCGCCTGACGGCCGATCATCCGCGTGTGGCGCAGCGGCAGGTTATGGCCCTGGCTGTGGGGCATGCCGTCGGCGGGAATCGTCATCGGTTCAATGCTCAGTGGCGCCACAAAACTGTAGCCGCGCTGGGCCACCGTCACGATATAACGCTGCCCGGCCTGGCCGTCGCCCAGCGCCTTGCGCAACGCCGCCATGTGCACGCGCAGGTTGCCGTCTTCGACCACGCTTTTGGGCCAGACCCGCGCGATCAGTTCCTGCTTGCTTACCACGTTGCCGGCCTGCTCCAGCAGGATCAGCAGAATGTCCACCGCGCGCCGTCCCAGACGCAACGGGCGCCCGGCCTCCAGCACCAGACGCTGGTGCGGGTGGACGCGGTAGGGGCCGAAATGCACGGCCTGGTCGCTGAGGTCACTCATGGCGGCCAATGCTCATCGAAAAGGGTCTGCGCAGCATATTCCAGGCGGGTAAAGACCACTAGGCCGCAATCACCTGCGGCTTGCTGGAGTGGTGATTTCGCCAGGTCATCGGGTTGACGCCTTCGCTGCGGGTGAACATATGGCAGAAGTGCGCCTGGTCGCAAAACCCGCATTCCAGGCTGATTTGGGTCAGGCTCATGGCCGACCCGGTGATCAATTCCTTGGCCCTTTGGATGCGCTGCTGGCGAATCCACTCCTGCGGCGACAGCCCGGTGCTGCACTTGAACGCGCGGGAAAAATGGCTGCGGGACAGGGCGCAGGCCTGGGCCAGGTCGGCAATCGCCAGGCTTTCACCGAGGTTGGCGAGAATCAGTTGCTTGGCAATTCGCTCGCGCCGAGGGCACAGGCCGCCGGTAGCGGATAAACGGGGAGCACAGTGCTCAAGTCTGGCCATGACAAATATCCGCAGTCGATGGGAGCGTTCCCGGTGAATGGATGCAGTGTAGACGGCCTCATTCTTGGCGCCGGACCATCCGGCTGACGAGTTAATCGTTGTTAATTTCGTCAGGTGCGTGCCTGGAAAAGACAGCACAGGCGTGCAATCACGGAGCGGTTTTGCGTGCTTATCTGGCGACCTGAAACCGTCTTTGGATAGCGCCATGAACCGCAACGACCTGCGCCGCGTCGACATGAACCTGTTGGTGATTTTCGAAGCCTTGATGTTCGAAAAGAACCTGACCCGGGTTGCCGAAAAGCTGTTTATGGGCCAACCGGCGGTGAGTGCTGCGCTGGGGCGGCTGCGGGATTTGTTCGACGACCCACTGCTGTTGCGCAACGGGCGGGGCATGGAGCCCACGCCACGCGCGGTAGCTATCCTCAAGGAGTTGCAGCCGGCCATGGACACTATTTCAGGCGCGGTCAGTCGCGCGAAGGCGTTTGACCCGTCCACCAGTTGCGCGGTGTTTCGCATCGGGCTGTCGGATGATGCGGAGTTCGGGCTGTTTCCGCCGTTGCTCAGTCAACTGCGTGAGGAGGCACCGGGGATTGTTGTGGTGGTGCGGCGGGCCAATTATTTGTTGATGCCGGCGTTGTTGGCCAGTGGTGAGATTTCGGTAGGGGTGAGCTACACCACGGAGTTGCCGGCGAATGCCAAGCGCAAGAAACTGCGCGATATTCCGTGCAAGGTGCTGCGTGGAGATGACGCCTCGGCGCCGCTGACGCTGGATGACTACTGCGCGCGGCCACATGCGATGGTGTCGTTTTCCGGGGACTTGAGCGGGAACATCGATCTGGACCTGGCGCGCATCGGCCGAGCGCGGCGGGTGGTATTGGCGGTGCCGCAGTTCAGTGGGTTGAGGGCGCTGTTGGCGGGCACGCAGATTATCGCGACAGTGCCGGATTATGCGGCGTGTGCGTTGACTGAAGGCACGACATTGCGGGCTGAGGACCCGCCGTTTGAGATCGAGGCGGCGGAGTTGTCGATGGTGTGGAGTGGGGTACATGACAATGACCCGGCGGAGCGTTGGTTACGGGCGCGGATCGCTGAGCATATGGCTTAACCGAGTAAGACTCCATACCGGCACACACCGGCCCGCCTTTGTGGGAGCTGGCTTGCCTGCGATGCAGACACCTCGGTCCGGCAGGTACACCCAGTCGATGCCATCGCAGGCAAGCCAGCTCCCACACTGGGCCGTGCTTGTACTTTTTGATCCTCCTTCCAAAGACCTCAGAAGTGCGGGCTACTGTATGGAGATCCAACTGTGGGAGCGGGCTTGCTCGCGAATGCGGTGGGTCAGGCAATTCATCCATCCGCTGACACACCGCCTTCGCGAGCAAGCCCGCTCCCACAGTTTTGACCGAGTAAGACTCCATACCGGCATGCACAGGTCAGCTTCCACACACCCGCCAAACAGCACATACATCCAATTCCCCAGCCCGGAACCCAACCAAACTCTCCCCATCGCTCAACGCTCCCAGGGGGAAACACGCAGCCATGGACCCAACACCCAAAACAGGCCCCGACGAAGTCGTCACCCTGGTCGTCAAACATCTCATCAAAGCCGGCCGCGAAGCTGATTACGAAGCCTGGCTACGCCGCATCGTCCGCATCGCCGGCGAACGCCCCGGCCACCTCGGCGTCGACGTCGTACGCAGCAAGCAAAACACCCTCGCGCTGTTTACCTGCGTATTGCGCTATAGCTCCACCGACGCACTCGAACGCTGGCTTGACTCCCCCGAACGACAGGCCCTCATTGCCGAAGCCGCGCCTATGTTGGCCGATGGCGATAAAACCGAAATCGGCGCCGTCAACGAATTCTGGTTCGCTCCCCTGGCCGACAACGCCGCCAAACCGCCGCGCTGGAAACAGGCGGTCGTCACCCTGTGCGTGATCCTGCCGCTGACCCTGCTGATCCCGATCATCTGGGGCCCGGTCCTGCGTCTGCACCCGTTTCTGTCCAATTACGTGGTCGCCACCTTTCTGATCACCCTGACCATCGTGCTGCTGGTGGTCTATGTGCTGATGCCCGCCGCCACTCGCCTGTTTGCTCCCTGGCTCGAAGCCTCTGTAAAGGAAACCCTATGAACGCCGATCTGATTCTGTTCAATGGCCAGTTCCACACCGTGGACCGGGAAAACCCGCGCGCAACCGCCGTCGCCATCAGCGAGGGCCGTTTCGTTGCCGTCGGCACCGACGGCGAAGCCATGGCCCTGCGCGGCAGTGGTACGCAGGTCATCGACCTCAAGGGCCGTACCGTCATCCCAGGCCTTAACGACTCACACCTGCACCTGATCCGTGGCGGGCTGAACTACAACCTCGAGCTGCGCTGGGAAGGCGTGCCGTCGCTGGCCGATGCGCTGCGCATGCTCAAGGACCAGGCCGACCGCACGCCAACCCCGCAATGGGTGCGCGTGGTCGGCGGCTGGAACGAATTCCAGTTCGCCGAAAAGCGCATGCCGACTCTGGACGAACTCAACCAGGCCGCACCGGACACCCCGGTGTTCGTCTTGCACCTGTACGACCGCGCCTTGCTCAACCGCGCCGCTCTGCGTGTGGCCGGTTACACCAAGGACACGCCAAACCCGCCGGGCGGCGAGATCGTGCGTGACAGCCATGGCAATCCCACCGGCATGCTGGTGGCGCGGCCGAACGCGATGATCCTGTATTCAACCCTCGCCAAAGGCCCGAAACTGCCGCTGGAATACCAGGTCAACTCGACCCGCCAGTTCATGCGTGAACTCAACCGCCTGGGCCTTACCAGCGCCATCGATGCCGGCGGCGGTTTCCAGAATTACCCCGACGACTACGCGGTGATCGAACAGTTGGCCAAGGATGAGCAACTGACGGTGCGCATCGCCTACAACCTGTTCACCCAAAAGCCCAAGGAAGAACTCAGCGACTTCAAACATTGGACGGGCAGCGTGACCCTGCATCAGGGCGACGACTACCTGCGCCACAACGGTGCCGGTGAAATGCTGGTGTTCTCGGCGGCAGACTTCGAAGACTTCCTCGAGCCGCGCCCCGACCTGCCGCTGACCATGGAACAGGAATTGGAGCCGGTGGTGCGACACTTGGTGGAGCAGCGTTGGCCGTTCCGTCTGCACGCCACGTATGACGAATCCATCTCGCGCATGCTCGACGTGTTCGAGAAGGTCAACCGCGACATTCCGTTCAATGGCCTGCCGTGGTTTTTCGACCACGCTGAAACCATCACGCCGAAAAACATCGAGCGCGTGCGTGCCCTCGGCGGCGGTATTGCGATCCAGGACCGCATGGCGTTTCAGGGCGAATACTTTGTTGAGCGCTACGGCGCCAAGGCCGCCGAAGCCACGCCGCCGATCAAGCGCATGCTCGCCGAAGGCGTGCCGGTAGGGGCAGGCACCGACGCCACGCGGGTGTCGAGCTACAACCCGTGGACCTCGTTGTACTGGATGGTCAGCGGCCGCACCGTCGGTGGTCTGGAGCTGCACGCCGAAGGCCTGCCGCGCCTTACCGCCCTGGAGTTGTTCACTCACGGCAGCGCCTGGTTCTCGTCCGAGCAGGGCAAAAAAGGCCAGATCAAGGTCGGCCAGTTGGCAGACGTCGCGGCGTTGTCAGCGGACTTTTTCAGTGTCGATGAAGAAGCCATCAAATGGATCGAGTCAGTACTGACCGTGGTCGGCGGCAAGGTGGTCTACGGCGCCGGCGACTTCGAAGATTTCGCACCGCCGCGTGTGCCGGTGCTGCCGGACTGGTCTCCGGTGGTCAAGGTGCCGGGCCATTGGCGCCCGAGTTCGCCTTTGCAGGCTCAAGTGCATCAATGCAGCGGCCCGTGCGGCGTGCATAGCCACAGCCATGAAAAAGCACGGCTTTCCAATGCGCCGGTCAGCGACTTCCAGGGTTTCTGGGGTGCGTTCGGTTGCTCGTGCTTTGCCTTCTGATTTAAAAAACCCAAGGAGTTAACTCGCATGATTTACACACGCTTGAACAAAGATGACGCCGTCGTATTGCTGGTCGATCACCAGACCGGCCTGATCTCCCTGGTGCAGGATTTCTCGCCCAACGAATTCAAGAACAACGTGTTGGCCCTGGCCGATGTGGCCAAGTTCTTCAAATTGCCGACCATCCTCACCACCAGCTTCGAAACCGGCCCCAACGGCCCGCTGGTGCCCGAGCTGAAAGAGCTGTTCCCGGACGCGCCATACATTCCGCGCCCAGGCCAGATCAACGCCTGGGACAACGAAGATTTCGTCAAGGCAGTGAGGGCGACAGGCCGCAAGCAGCTGATCATCGCCGGCGTGGTGACGGACGTCTGCGTGACGTTCCCAACCCTGTCCGCGTTGGCCGAAGGCTTCGAAGTGTTTGTGGTGACAGATGCGTCGGGCACTTTCAACGAAGCGGTACAGCGCGCGTCCTGGGCGCGCATGAGCGCTGCCGGTGCGCACTTGGTGAACTGGTTCTCGGTGGCCTGTGAGCTGCAGATTGACTGGCGCAACGATATGGAAGGCCTGGCTAACCTGCTGTCGCCTCGCATTCCCAACTACCGCAACCTGATGAACAGCTACTCGGCGTTTACTGCCAAGTAATCCGCTCTCAAGCACGCTGCAAACCCCCTGTGGGAGCGGGCTTGCTCGCGAATACGGAGTGTCAGTCGACAGATTAATTGACTGATCCACCGCATTCGCGAGCAAGCCCGCTCCCACATTTTGTTTTGTGGTATTGCGACTAACCAGTTATACAATCCGCTAAATGTCCACCGAGACGCGACAATGAACCCCTTCGAAGACATGCGCCTGTTCTGTCAGGTCATGGAGTCCGGCAGCTTCACCGCCGCCGCCGAGCAACTGGGCCTGTCCAAGCAATTTGTCAGCCGCCGCCTGATTCAGCTCGAAGACCGCCTTGGCGTGCGCCTGCTCAACCGCTCCACCCGCCGGCTGGACGTTACGCCACTGGGCCAGAGTTACTACGAATCCGCCTTGCGCCTGCTCAGTGAAGTCGAGCAAGTGGAGCAGGGCATCGCCGGCCAGAACAGCGAGCCGCGCGGCACGATTCGCCTCAGCGCGCCGTTGTCGTTTGCCATGGCGCACCTGGGCTGCCTGTTGCCGGCATTCCTGCAACGTCACCCGCACGTTTCGGTGGAAGTCGACCTGAGTGACCGCCCCGTGGACCTGATCGGCGAAGGCTACGACCTGGTGCTGCGCATCGGTACTCTTGAAGACTCCACGCTGATTGCCCGGCGTATCGCCAGTGTCCAGCGCGTGTACTGCGCCAGCCCCGATTACCTGGCCGCGCGTGGCACGCCCCGCCAACCCGAAGACCTGGCCGACCACGACTGCCTGCCTTACGGCCATGGCCGTCAGGTGCAATGGCGGTTTCTCACCAAGGGCAAACAACAGTCCGTGAACGTGAGCGGGCGCATGCGCGTGAATAACGGCGAGCTGCTGCGGGATACCGCGATCGCCGGGCTGGGCGTGACGTACCTGCCGACCTTTATCGTCGCCGAAGCCTTGAAAGACGGGCGTCTGGTGACCGTACTCGAAGACTTCGCCCCCGAAGCCCTGACCCTGTCGGCGGTGTATCCCCAGCACCGGCAGAGTTCAAGGCCCGTGCAGGCGCTGGTGGAGTTTTTGCGCGAACGCCTGGCCAGCGGCTGCTGAACAACTGACACATTACATGCCCCTGTGGGAGCTGGTCAGCAGTGTCTACCCGCGGGCACCAAAAACGCCGCCTCCAACAGCTGCCGAGTATAAGCATGCTGCGGATCAGCAAAGATCGCCGGCGCGTCCCCTTGTTCCACCACCTGCCCATGCTTCACCACCATCAGCTGGTGACTCAACGCCTTCACCACCGCCAAGTCATGGCTGATGAACAGGTAAGTCAGGTTGTACTTGGCTTGCAACCCGCGCAGCAACTCCACCACTTGACGCTGCACCGTGCGGTCCAGCGCTGAGGTCGGTTCGTCGAGCAGAATCAGGCGTGGCTTGAGCACCAGCGCGCGAGCGATGGCGATGCGCTGACGCTGGCCGCCGGAAAACTCGTGGGGGTAGCGATGCCGTGAATCGGGGTCTAGCCCGACTTCCCTGAGCGCCGCAATAATCGCCGCTTCCTGCTCGGCAGGCGTGCCCATCTTGTGAATGCGCAAGCCTTCTCCGACGATTTCACTGACGCACATACGCGGGCTCAACGAGCCAAACGGGTCCTGGAACACCACTTGCATTTCCCGGCGCAGCGGGCGCACCTGTTGCTGGGTAAGTTTGTCCAGTTGCTGGCCTTCGAAGCGGATGCCGCCCTTGCTGCCGATCAAGCGCAAAATCGCGAGGCCCAGGGTCGATTTGCCCGAACCACTTTCGCCGACAATTCCCAGGGTTTGACCTTGGGGCAGGCTGAAATTAATGCCGTCCACTGCCTTGACGTAATCGACCGTGGTGCGCAAAAAGCCCTTCTTGATCGGGAACCAGACCTTGAGGTCATCAACTTCCAGCAACGGCGGCCCGACTTCATTGGTGGCTGGCCCACCGCTGGGTTCCGCCGCCAGTAGTTCCTGGGTGTAAGGATGCTGCGGCGACTGGAACAGCGTCTCGCAATCTGCCTGCTCAACGATGCGACCCTGCTGCATCACGCACACACGGTGGGCGATGCGCCGAACCAGGTTCAAGTCATGGCTGATCAGCAGCAACGCCATGCCCAGGCGTGCCTGCAATTCCTTGAGCAGTTCGAGAATCTTCAACTGCACGGTCACGTCCAGAGCGGTGGTCGGCTCATCGGCGATCAACAGCTCCGGCTCGTTGGCCAGGGCCATGGCGATCATCACCCGTTGGCGCTGGCCGCCGGACAGCTCGTGGGGCAAAGCCTTGAGCCGCTTGTGCGGTTCGGGGATGCCCACCAGTTCGAGCAATTCCAACGTGCGCCGGGTGGCGACTTTGCCGGTGAGGCCTTTGTGCAAGCCCAACACTTCGTTGATCTGCTTCTCGATGGAATGCAGGGGGTTCAGCGAGGTCATCGGCTCCTGGAAAATCATCGCAATGCGGTTGCCGCGAATATGCCGCAGGGTTTTTTCTTTGAGGGTCAGCAGGTCGTGGCCCGAATAGTTGATGGTGCCGGATGGATGGCGAGCCAACGGGTAGGGCAGCAGGCGCAGGATCGAGTGGGCGGTCACCGATTTGCCCGAACCGCTTTCGCCGACCAGGGCCAGGGTTTCGCCGCGCTTGATATCGAAGCTGACGTTGTTCACCACGCGGTGGTGGTTCTCGCCGGTGACGAACTCGACGGAGAGGTCGCGGACTTCGATCAGATTGTCCTGATTCATCTCATTTCCTCGGGTCGAAGGCATCGCGAGCGGACTCGCCGATAAACACCAGCAAACTCAACATGATCGCCAGCACGGCAAAGGCACTCATGCCCAGCCATGGCGCTTGCAGGTTGGATTTGCCCTGGGCCACCAGTTCACCCAGCGACGGCGAACCGGCGGGCAGGCCGAAGCCGAGGAAGTCCAGGGCAGTCAGGGTGCCGATGGCGCCGGTCAGAATGAATGGCATAAAGGTCATGGTTGAGACCATGGCGTTGGGCAGGATATGCCGGAACATGATTGCGCCGTTCTGCATGCCCAAGGCTCGGGCCGCGCGCACGTATTCGAGGTTGCGCCCGCGCAGGAACTCGGCGCGCACCACGTCCACCAGGCTCATCCAGGAAAACAGCAGCATGATCCCCAGCAGCCACCAGAAGTTGGGCTGCACAAAACTGGCGAGGATGATCAACAGGTACAGCACGGGCAAGCCGGACCAGATTTCCAGAAAGCGCTGCCCGGCCAAGTCGACCCAGCCGCCATAGAAACCCTGCAAGGCCCCGGCGATTACGCCGATGATCGAACTGAGCACGGTGAGCGTCAGGGCAAACAGTACCGACACGCGAAAGCCGTAGATCACCCGCGCGAGCACGTCGCGGCCCTGGTCGTCGGTGCCCAGCAGGTTGACGCTTGAGGGCGGCGCGGGCGCCGGCACTTTCAGGTCGTAGTTAATGCTCTGGTAGCTGAACGGGATCGGCGCCCACAACGTCCAGGCGTCCTTGGCCTTGAGCAGTTCCTGGATGTAGGGGCTTTTGTAGTTGGCTTCCAGCGGGAATTCGCCGCCGAAGGTGGTCTCCGGGTAGCGCTTGAGGGCGGGGAAGTACCAGCCGCCATCGAAGTGCACCGCCAGCGGTTTGTCGTTGGCGATCAGCTCGGCGCCGAGGCTCAGCACGAACAGAATCAGGAACAGCCACAGCGACCACCAGCCGCGCTTGTTGGCTTTGAACCGCTCGAACCGGCGGCGATTGAGGGGGGACAAATTCATCTCAATGCTCCCGGCTGGCAAAGTCGATACGCGGATCGACCAGGGTGTAGGTGAGGTCGCCGATCAGCTTCACCACCAGCCCCAGCAGGGTGAAGATGAAGAGGGTGCCGAACACCACCGGGTAGTCGCGGTTAATTGCCGCTTCAAAGCTCATCAGGCCCAGGCCGTCGAGGGAGAAGATCACTTCCACCAGCAAGGAACCGGTGAAGAAGATGCCGATGAAGGCCGACGGGAAACCGGCGATCACCAGCAGCATCGCGTTACGGAACACATGACCGTACAGCACGCGGTGGTTGGTCAGGCCCTTGGCCTTGGCGGTGACCACGTATTGTTTGTTGATCTCGTCGAGAAAGCTGTTTTTGGTCAGCAGGGTCATGGTCGCGAAGTTGCCGATCACCAGCGCGGTCACGGGCAATGCCAGGTGCCAGAAGTAGTCGAGGATCTTGCCGCCCCAGCTCAGCGTTTCAAAATTGTTGGAGGTCAGCCCGCGTAAGGGAAACCAGTCGAAATAACTGCCGCCGGCAAACACCACGATCAACAGGATCGCAAACAGGAACGCCGGGATCGCATAGCCGACGATGATTGCCGAGCTGGTCCACACATCGAAGTGGCTGCCGTGTCGCGTGGCCTTGGCGATGCCCAACGGGATCGACACCAGGTACATGATCAGCGTGCTCCATAACCCGAGGGAGATGGACACCGGCATCTTTTCCTTGATCAGGTCGATGACCTTCGCGTCACGGAAGAAGCTGTCGCCAAAATCCAGCGTGGCGTAGTTCTTGATCATGATCCACAGGCGTTCCGGCGCCGACTTGTCGAAGCCGTACATCTTCTCGATTTCCTTGACCAGCGCCGGGTCCAGGCCCTGGGCACCGCGGTAGCTGGAACCGGCCACCGCGACTTCGGCGCCGCCACCGGCGATGCGGCTGGTGGCGCCTTCAAAGCCTTCAAGCTTGGCGATCATCTGTTCCACCGGGCCGCCGGGGGCGGCCTGGATGATGATGAAGTTGATCAGCAAAATCCCAAACAGCGTGGGGATTATCAGCAACAGGCGGCGGAAGATATAAGCCAGCATTTAATCGCCTCCGCTCGCCGGTTCGGCGCTTGTTTCAGGGGTAACGGCAGGTTTTGCGTCGGGTTTGCTCCACCAGGTGGCGGTACCGACGTCATAGCGCGGCGAGACTTTGGGGTGGCCCAAGTGGTCCCAGTACGCCACGCGGTAGGTCTTGATGTGCCAGTTTGGGATCACGTAGTAGCCGAACTGCAGCACGCGGTCCAGGGCCTTGGCGTGGGCCACCAGGCTTTTGCGCGAATTGGCGTCGATGAGTTCTTCCACCAGTTGGTCGATGGCCGGATCCTTGAGGCCCATGTAATTGCGGCTGCCGGGCTTGTCAGCGCTGGAGGATTTCCAGAACTCGCGTTGTTCGTTACCCGGTGAGGTGGATTGCGGGAAGCTGCCCACCAGCATGTCGAAATCCCGCGAGCGAATGCGGTTGATGAACTGCGAGACGTCAACGCGGCGGATCACCAGGTCGATGCCCAGGTCGGCCAGGTTGCGCTTGAAAGGCAGCAGCACGCGTTCGAACTCGGTCTGGGCCAGCAGGAACTCGATGGTCACCGGTTTGCCGGTGGTGTCGACCATCTTGTCGTCGACAATCCGCCAGCCGGCTTCCTGCAACAGTTGGTAGGCTTCACGCTGCTGGGCGCGGATCATGCCGCTGCCGTCGGTTTTTGAAGGCTCAAAGGATTGGGTGAAAACCTCTGCCGGGATCTTGTCGCGCAACGGCTCAAGGATCGCCAACTCATCCGGGCCGGGCAGGCCGGTGGCGGCCATTTCCGAGTTTTCAAAATAACTGCGAGTACGCGTGTAGGCGCCGTTGAACAGTTGCTTGTTGCTCCATTCGAAATCCAGCAACAGGCTGATGGCCTTGCGCACGCGCACATCCTGGAACATCGGCTTGCGCATGTTGAACACGAAACCCTGCATCCCCGTAGGGTTGCCGTTGGGGATTTCTTCCTTGATCAACCGGCCCTCGGTCACCGCCGGAATGTTGTAGGCATTGGCCCAGTTCTTGGCGCTGAACTCCAGCCAATAGTCGAATTGCCCGGCTTTCAAGGCTTCCAGGGCCACCGTGTTGTCGCGGTAATAATCGGTGACGCGGTTATCGAAGTTGTAGAAACCCGTGTTGACGGGCAGGTCTTTGGCCCAATAGTCCTTGACCCGCTCATAGCGCATCATGCGCCCGGCCTTGACCTCGGCGATCTTGTAGGGCCCGCTGCCCAGCGGGATTTCCAGGTTGCCCTTGGAAAAGTCGCGGGTCGCCCACCAGTGTTTGGGCAATACCGGCAATTGGCCGAGGATCAACGGCAATTCGCGGTTGTTGGTGCGCTTGAACTTGAACAGCACGCGCAACGGGTCTTCGGCGACCACCTCGTCGACATCGGCGTAGTAAGTGCGGTAGATCGGCGAGCCGTCTTTCATCAGGGTGTTGAAGGTGAACACCACGTCTTCGGCGCGGATCGGATGGCCGTCGTGGAAGTGTGCTTCGGGGCGCAGGTAGAAACGCACCCAGCTGTTGTCCGGGGCTTTTTCGATCTTGGCGGCGACCAGGCCGTATTCGGTAACGGGCTCGTCAAGGCTCTGCATGGCCAGGGTGTCGTAGATCAGCGGGAGATTGTCCGCCGGCACGCCCTTGGCGATGTAGGGGTTGAGGCTGTCAAAACCGCCCATGCTCGACTCACGAAAAGTGCCGCCCTTGGGCGCGTCGGGGTTCACGTAGTCGAAGTGCTTGAAGTCGGCGGGGTACTTGGGGGGCTCGTTATAGAGCGTCAGCGCATGTTGCGGCGCGGCATTCGCCGCCGTGCACAGCAACAGGCTGCTCAACAAGGCAGTGCGCAAAGACATCATTGGGCTTTCTCCGAAGCTTTCAGCCACCATGCGCTCAGGCCCAGGCTGTAGGGCGGCGTGGTGACAAAGGCGAACCGGTTGCGGTACGCCAAGCGATGATAGTTGAGGTACCAGTTGGGAATGCTGTAGTGCTGCCACAGCAGCACGCGGTCCAGCGCACGGCCGGCGGCCAGTTGTTCTTCGCGGGTCTGCGCGGCGAGTAGCTGTTCCAGCAGGTGATCGACCACCGGGTTGGCGATGCCTGCGTAGTTTTTGCTGCCCTTGATCGCGGCCTGGCTTGAGTGGAAGTACTGCCACTGTTCAAGGCCGGGGCTGAGGGTTTGATTGAGGGTGATCAGGATCATGTCGTAGTCGAACTGATCCAGGCGCTGCTTGTATTGCGCGCGGTCAACGGTACGCAGGCGCGCGTCGATGCCGATGCTGATCAGGTTCTCGACATAGGGCTGCAGGATGCGCTCAAGGTTCGGGTTGACCAGTAATATCTCGAAGCGCAGGGGCTGGCCGTCCTTGTTGACCAGGCGTTGACCCGACAGCTTCCAGCCGGCGTCGCCGAGCAGGGCCAGCGCGCGGCGCATGGTGTCGCGCGGGATGCCGCGGCCGTCGGTCTGCGGCAGGCTGAAGGGCTGTGTCAACAGGTTGGCCGGCAGTTGATCACGATACGGCGAGAGCATCAGCCACTCACGGCCCACCGGCACGCCGGTCGCCGAGAATTCGCTGTTGGGGTAGTAACTTAAGGTGCGTTTATAGGCGCCGCTGAACAGGGTGCGGTTGGTCCACTCGAAGTCGAACATCAGCCCCAGCGCCTCGCGCACGTTGGTCTGGCTGAAGGTGGGCCGCCGCGTGTTCATGAACAGGCCCTGGCTTTGGGTCGGGATCTGGTGCGCGATCTGCGCCTTGATCACGTCGCCACGGTTGACCGCCGGGAAGTTGTAGCCGGTGGCCCAGTTTTTCGCCTGGTGCTCGATGTAGATATCGAATTCGCCGGCCTTGAACGCTTCGAAGGCCACGTCGCTGTCGCGGTAGAACTCGACGTCGACCTTGTCGTAGTTGTACAAGCCCTGGTTGACCGGCAGGTCTTTGCCCCAGTAATCCTTGACCCGCTCAAACATCAATTGCCGGCCGGGGCTGACTTTGGTGATGCGGTAAGGCCCGCTGCCCAGCGGCGGCTCGAAGGTGGTGGCTTTGAAGTCGCGGTTTTTCCAGTAGTGCTGGGGCAATACGGGTAACTCGCCCAGGCGCAGGATTAACAAAGGGTTGCCGGCGCGTTTGAACACGAAGCGAATACGGTGACGGTTGAGGATGTCGACCCGCGCCACTTCCTGCAGATTGGTGCGGTACTGCGGGTGGCCTTCGGTCAGCAGGGTGCGGTAGGAAAACGCGACGTCATAGGCGGTGATGGGCTTGCCGTCATGGAAGCGAGCTTGCGGGCGCAGGTTGAACACCACCCAGCTGCGGTCCTCGCTGTATTCCACTGACTGGGCGATCAGCCCGTAGCTGGACGCGGGTTCGTCACCGGACGGAGCGTACTGGCCGGTGCCGACCATCAAGGGCTCGTTCAGCTCGTTGACGCCGTACTGCAGGAAATTGGGCGTGGAAACCGGGCTTGAGCCTTTGAAAGTGTAGGGGTTGAGGGTGTCGAACGTGCCAAATGCCATGACCCGCAGCGTACCGCCTTTCGGCGCTGCAGGGTTTACCCAATCGAAGTGGGTGAATTTGGCCGGGTACTTGAGCGTGCCGAACTGCGTATAACCGTGGCTCTCGGTAATCGTCGCGTTCGCAGCAAAGCTCAAGGCCAGACTTATTAGTAGAAGGAGGGGACGCTTCAAGTCAGAGATCCGATCCAGGCGGCTTGGGCTTTATGATCGGTACAGTAACAGCTTGTTCCGGTTGGAAAAAGGCTGGTGAAGACACAGGATATCCAGTGTGGGAGGGGGCTTGCTCCCGATAGCATTGCGTCAGTCAGCACATGGGCTGAATGACACACTGCTATCGGGAGCAAGCCCCCTCCCACATTCGCTCCCCGGTGTTCCTGAGGGACTAGCGCGGCCCGGAAACCACCAGCATCTGCCCCGGCTTCAATGCCTGGCCAGTACGCGGGTTCCAGCGCTTGAGATGTTGCATCTCAACGTTGAAGCGCTTGGCAACGATGTACAGCGAATCACCTTTCTTGACCTTGTACTGCACCGGCTTCTTGCTGCTGGCCACGATCTTGCGTGTGTCCTGCATCACCAGGCTTTGACCGACCTTGAGTGCCTGACCGTTGAGCTTGTTCCAGCGCTGCAGGTCATGCACATCGACCTTGTTCGCCTTGGCGATCAGCGTCAGGTTATCGCCGGTCTTGACCTTGTAACTGCGAGTACGCCCAGCCACTCGCGTGGTCTCAACTTCGTCGAACACCTGCTTTTTCGGACGCATCGCCAGGAATTCTTCAGGCTTCATCATCGAAAGGGTGCTGGTGAGCAATTGCGCCTTGGAACTCGGCACCAGCAAATGCTGAGGGCCGTCGAGGGTCGTGCGTTGTTTCAGGGCCGGGTTGAGCTGAAACAGTTCGTCTTCGTCGATTTCCGCCAGCGCAGCCACCCGTGACAGGTCCATGCTTTGCTTGACTTCAACCACTTCGAAATACGGCGTGTTGGCGATTGGGCTCAGGTTGACGCCATAAGCCTCGGGAGCCAGCACCACTTGGGACAGCGCCAGGAATTTGGGCACGTAGTCCTTGGTTTCCTGGGGCAGGGGCAGGTTCCAGTAGTCGGTGGGCAGGCCGAGCTTTTCGTTGCGCTCGATGGCCCGGCTTACCGTGCCTTCGCCAGCGTTATAGGCCGCCAGGGCCAGTAGCCAGTCGCCGTTGAACATATCATGCAGACGTGTCAGATAGTCCAGGGCGGCGGTGGTGGAGGCGGTGATGTCGCGGCGGCCGTCGTAGGCGCGGGTCTGGCGCAGGTTGAAGTAGCGCCCGGTGGAGGGAATGAATTGCCACAAACCGACCGCATCGCTGCGCGAATAGGCCATTGGATTGTAGGCACTTTCAATCACTGGCAGCAGCGCCAGCTCCAGGGGCATGTTGCGTTCTTCAAGGCGTTCGACGATGTAATGGATGTAGAGACTGCCGCGTTCACTGGCGTTCTCCAGGAAAGAAGGGTTACTGGCGAACCACAAGCGCTGTTGCTCGATGCGCGGGTTTACGCCCAGCCCGTCCTGCAATTGAAAGCCCCGTCGCATGCGTTCCCAGACATCCTGGGGTACTTCGGGGCTAGGCTTCTCTGAGAGCCAAATAGGTTTTTGCTTGATCTTGGCAGCAAGATTCGGTTTGGGTTGCACGGTGGTTTGTGCAGCGAAATTTGTCGATTGGCAGCCCGCCAGAGTTGCGGAAACAGCCACCGCCACAGCTTGAGCCAGGCGGGTCAATGCGTCTGAAGAGATGGATTTACGAATAGATGACGACATTGGCTGGAAGTAAGTTCCGGGCAAAAATGTCGGGCGATTCTAGAAAGCGCTTTGGTTCCGGTCAACCGTTCAGAAATTCCGTATCAGATTGCATCCGCTTAGAACTTATCTTTCCAAGCCCTCAAGCTAGCAAAAACCTCGGTCCCAGAGCGGTTATCACGGCCATTCCGTTCGTCCGCTTTTTGTTTAACGGATGTTTCAGCGGTACGCAAAAAGGGGTTGGTGCGTTTTTCCAGCGCCAGGTTGGACGGCAGCGTCATCTCGCCCCGAGCGCGCAATTGGCGGACGTGCTCCACCCGTTCGGCGATATCGGCGTTGTGCGGTTCCACCGCTTGGGCAAACTTGAGGTTGCTTTGTGTGTACTCGTGGGTGCAGTACACCAGCGTATCTGCGGGCAGGGCGGCCAGGCGCGTCAGCGAGGTGTGCATCTGCTCCGGCGTGCCTTCGAACAGGCGGCCGCAGCCGGCGGCAAACAGGGTGTCGCCACAGAACAGCACGCCCGCGTGGTAATAAGCGATGTGGCCCAGGGTGTGGCCGGGCACGCTATACACCTCGAAGTCCCAGCCCAGCGCGTTGACGCGGTCGTTATCCTGCAACGCAACGTCCCGCGCCGGGATTTTCTCGTTTGCCGGGCCGTAGACCCTGGCGCCGGTTACATTTTTGAGTTGCTCCACTCCGCCGACATGATCATGGTGATGGTGTGTGATCAGGATATCGCTCAAGGCCCAGTCAGGGTTCTGCTCCAGCCAGGCCAGCACGGGGGCGGCGTCACCGGGGTCGACCACGGCGCAGCGCCGGGTTTGAGGGTCTTGTAACAACCAGATGTAGTTGTCGGTGAAGGCAGGCAGTGCACTGATCTGTATCATTCTTCGATTCGCCAAGCTGAACACATTGGTGCATCTTAGAACGTCTAGGCGAGTTGGAGAATGCAATGACTGATAAAGCGTTCGCCAGGGCCGATCCTGAGTGGCTGGCCCTGATCAGCGCGGCCCGCGAATGGCTGTCCGGGCCGATCGGGCAATTTCTGCTGGATGAAGAGCGGCGCATGCTCGAAGACGAGCTGGGCCGGTTCTTTGGTGGCTACCTGGTGCATTACGGGCCGTCGGCCCAGACTCCGCCGCCTGCGCCGCAGGTGCAACGCAATGTGCGCCTGGGGGCGCCGTTGCCGGGTGTGGAAATTGTGTGCGAAGAACAGGCCTGGCCCCTGAGCGAGCACGCCGCCGATGTGGTGGTGCTGCAACATGGCCTGGATTTCTGCCTGTCGCCCCACGGTTTGCTGCGCGAAGCGGCGAGCAGTGTGCGCCCCGGTGGGCATTTGCTGATCATCGGTATCAACCCCTGGAGCAGTTGGGGTTTGCGCCATGTGTTCGCCCATGACGGGCTGCGCCAGGCGCGCTGCATCTCGCCTTCACGGGTGGGCGACTGGCTCAACCTGCTGGGCTTCGCGCTGGAGAAACGCCGCTTCGGGTGCTATCGTCCGCCGCTTGCCTCGGCCAAGTGGCAAGGCCGTCTGGCCGGCTGGGAACGCCGTGCAGGTGCCTGGCAATTGTCGGGTGGCGGCTTTTATTTGTTGGTCGCGCGCAAGATCGTGGTCGGGTTGCGGCCAGTGCGTCAGGTACAACGCCAACCCATAGGCAAACTGATACCGATGCCGATGGCCAAGGTCAACCGCAAGCAAAGCGAACCGTAACCCCTTTTTGAGTTCAGGCCGAGTTTTCGGCCTCGGGATTCTGTCGGTCGATTACCGGCAACCCGTTTTGATGGATGCAACCGATGACCGATACCGTAGAACTGTTCACCGATGGCGCCTGCAAGGGCAACCCCGGCCCCGGCGGCTGGGGCGCGTTGCTGGTGTGCAAGGGCGTGGAGAAGGAGCTGTGGGGCGGCGAACCCAACACCACCAACAACCGCATGGAACTTATGGGCGCCATTCGCGGCCTGGAAGAACTCAAGCGCCGCTGTGACGTACTGCTGGTGACTGACTCGCAATACGTGATGAAGGGCATCAACGAGTGGATGGTCAACTGGAAAAAGCGCGGCTGGAAAACCGCTGCAAAAGAACCGGTCAAAAACGCCGACCTCTGGCAGTTGCTCGATGAGCAGTGCAACCGCCACAACATCACCTGGAAATGGGTGCGCGGGCACATTGGCCACCCTGGCAACGAACGCGCCGACCAGCTCGCCAACCGGGGCGTGGACGACGTGCGGGGCTACAAGCAAAGCTGACGTGGTAACATCGCGCCCTTTGATTCACACCACACTGCACACCACACCGTTGAGAGCTGAACCCTGATGGCCATCCGATCTGTTGTACTCGATACCGAAACCACCGGCATGCCGGTGACAGACGGCCACCGGATCATTGAAATCGGCTGTGTCGAACTGATGGGTCGTCGCCTTACCGGGCGTCACTTTCACGTCTACCTGCAACCGGATCGCGACAGTGACGAGGGCGCGATCGGCGTCCACGGCATCACCGACGAGTTCCTCAAGGGCAAGCCGCGCTTTGCCGAAGTCGCCGATGAATTCTTTGAGTTCATCAAAGGCGCCCAGTTGATCATCCATAACGCGGCGTTCGACGTCGGTTTCATCAATAACGAGTTTGCCCTGATGGGGCAGATGGACCGTGCGAATATTTCCCAGCACTGTTCGATTCTCGACACCTTGATGATGGCCCGTGAACGTCACCCGGGCCAACGCAACAGCCTGGATGCCTTGTGCAAACGCTATGGCGTCGACAACTCCGGCCGCGAACTCCACGGCGCGTTGCTCGACTCCGAGATTCTGGCCGACGTTTACCTGACCATGACCGGCGGGCAAACCAGCCTGTCCCTGGCCGGTAACGCCTCCGATGGCAGCGGTTCGGCTGAAGGCTCGGGCAACCGCGCTTCGGAAATCCGCCGCCTGCCGGCAGATCGCAAACCCAGCGCCATCATCCGTGCCAGCGAGCAGGATTTGGCTGAGCATGCGGCGCGGCTGGAAGCGATTGCCAAGTCGGCGGGTGCACCGGCGTTGTGGTCTACATTGACCCAGCATTGATCTAACTTGATTGGGTTGAAAACCGTGGGAACTGGTTTGCCTGCGATAGCGGTAGGTCAGTTGGTTTATAGGTGGCTGGTACACCGCTATCGCAGGCAAGCCAGCTCCCACAATTGATCTCATCGCCTCACTCGACGTGGCTTCGGCAATGATGGAAGGCCCGGCCGGACGCTCGCTGTTGCAGGAGATGTTCGACGAGGCCTTGAGTTTTCGCCGCGCCCTGGCCAACCTGCGTCAGCACATCGCCTTGTATGAGTGGCGGTTTTCTATATCAAGGTTTGGGCTTGCGCGACCTGTGCGATCAATTGCACAGTTGCTACTGCAGCAATGCCACGGCCAAACACCTCAAGCGTATCGCAGCCGTGATGCTGGTGCCGTATCCGCCGGGCATTCCGTTGATCATGCCGGGCGAGCGCTTTACCGCGTCGACGCGGTCGATCATCGATTACCTGGCCTTTGCCCGGACGTTCGATAGCAGTTTTCCCGGTTTTGGTGCTGATGTTCATGGGTTGCAACACGAAGACGACGGCAACGGTCGTTGTTACACCGTCGATTGCATCAAGGGTTAAGGATGTTTATGCAAGCTGTGATGAACCCGAAGTATCCGGGCCTCAGTGTGAGGGTCGCCGACGAAGGCTTTGATGCCTACGTGTGGGGCAATGACTTCAGCTTTGAGGTCAGCGCCTATGGCGTGCCAGAGATGGGCAAGCGTGTCGATCAGTGGGCGGTGGAGCGTATCGTGCCGTACCGCAAATGCTATGGCATCGACCCGGAAGAGTTCGCGAGTTTCCGCGATGCGCCAGACAGTGCGATCTTCATGGCCTTCCTCGACGATCAGCCGGTGGGGCATATTGTTGTGAGCACCAATTGGAACGGTTTCGCCCACGTCGATGAACTGGCGGTGGCCTTGCCCGCGCGGCGTCATGGGGTGGCCAAGTCGCTACTGGACGTGGCGCAGTTCTGGAGTCGCAAGAAAAACCTGCCGGGCATGATGCTCGAAACCCAAAACAACAACCTCGGCGCCTGCCGCTTGTATGAGCGCTGCGGGTATGTGATGGGCGGGATTGACCAGCTGCGTTATCGCGGGATTGACCCGCAAACTCGTGAAGTTGCGATTTTCTGGTACCGCTTGTTCAAGACCGAAGTCGAACAGGCCTAACCCGCCAACAGGCTTTCAGCTTTCTGCGTGACTATCTCCAGCAGCGCATTCAGCGCGGGAGTACTCACGCCCTCCTTGAGGGTCAACGCATACAGGTTGACCGGTATCGGCGGCGACAGCGGGCATGCGTCCAGCCCGGCTTCCCGCGCACCAGAGGCGGTGAACGGGTCGACAATCGCCAGGCCTTCGCCGGCTTCGACCATGCTGCGCATCATCTGGTAGGTCTGCACCCGGGTTTGCACCACCGGCAGCGGGCGCAGGGCTTGCAGCTTGGCGTCGAGCAGACGGCTCAGCGGGTCCTGGCCTTCCAGGCCGATCATCGACTGCCCGGCCAGGTCTTGAAGCGCAATGTACTTCTGCTTGGGTTTGAGCCAGCCATGAGGCGCGAGCAGTTGCAGCTTGCCGTGGGCAAGTACGGTGCTCTGGATCTGCGGGTGTTCCGGGTCATGCAGGCTCAGGCCCACATCGGCTTCGTGCAGCAGCAAACTCCGGACGATCTCCCGAGTCGGCTGGCTCGAGAGGTTACACGGCGTATCCTGAAAGCGTCGGCGCAGCACCGCGATGCTGTGCGGCAACAATTGGTTGGCCAGCGGCGGCGTGCACAGCGCGCGCAGGGTCGGTGCGTGATGATGTTTAAGCCGGCTGGCCAAGCGCTGGACCGGCTCCAGTGCTTCATACACATGGGCAATTTCAGCCTGCAGCTCAAGAGTCTCGCGTGTCGCTTGCAAACGCCCGCGCACACTGGCAAATAGCATAAAGCCCAATTGCTGCTCGGCTTCCTTGAGCGCGGCGTCCACATCGCCCACGGGGAGTTGCAACCATTCGGCGGCCAAGCCTTGGTGTCCGGTCTGCAAAATGGCCTGAATCACTTCGATATGACGTAAACGCATGGCCGGAGTCTAGGGGGCGTGCGACGGGGATTCAATGGTTGCGCAAAAAACAGCGCGGGCCCGTGCGTTACGCGTCTACCGTTAAGCCTGTTCGCTGTTGCAACACGCGAGTCATACAAAGCATGTATCACCGACACACTCAGAGGGGGCTTTACGATGTCCGGCAACATTGCACTCAGTGACAGCTTGCATGCCCAGCGCGGTTTTACGCGATGGGCCGTGCTGGTGGCGTTGGTCATCATCGGTTTATTGGCATTGGCCATTGGGCCGCGCTTGTTTGGCGAAGTGACGCTGGCGGAAATCGCCATTGCCAAGCGCCAGCTCGCCGAGCTGGGTGAGGCCGTCGAACAGTTTCGTCAAGATACCGGCCGTTACCCCAGGGATGACGAAGGTCTCGATGCGTTGACCGCGAAACCGCAAGGCGAAACCCGGTGGAACGGGCCTTACGCCAAAGACGAGTTACTGACCGACCCGTGGGGCGTTGCCTATCAATATCACTATCCACCCAGCCAGTCGCAAACACCGTTTGATCTGTTTTCGTTCGGTAAAGACCGCACGCTGGGCGGCGTTGGGGTCAACAAGGATATTACCTACGGCGACCACTGATACCTCTGGCATTACCCATCGACCTGATTAAAATGGCTGCTCTGATCATCAACGACCCAAGCCGTTTACCCGGTAATTACAACAAAAACAGGTCTGGTCTCACATGCCTCTACCCTCGAACTTCTTCGGGGTAACGGCCAAGCAACTTATGGTCTTGGTGACCGTGGGGTGTGCGGCTGCTTATCTCTTCAGTAACATCGACGAACACTCCCCTGAAAACCTCGCACTCGAGGCGTTTATCCGTTCTGAGGAACAGGTCGCCGAGCAGGTGGGGACGGTGTTGGCTATTACGCTGGTGCGCCAGGTGGTGGCGTATCCCGGGCACGGCACGCTGGGCTATAAGCGTTCGATATATGACGTCGAGGGCGAGAAGGGGCGTCTGGTGGTGACGCTCAAGCAATTGGATGGCGAAACGGGTGCTGAAGTTACCGAGGTCCGCAAACCTTGATCGCCCGGCCCAGTCGGCGCCGTCAATGGCAGAGACTGAGCTGGTAGATAAGGCGGGATCTTACGGTGCGGGGGTCGTCTGCGATTCACGCACAATGATCGTGCCTAACTGAATCAGTTTGAACTCATCACCTTCCAATTTTTCTACACGGTCGCCAATGGCCAGCTTGTAGGTAGTGGTAGGCGCCGAGCCAGGTAGGTCGCCCTGCGCGGGTTGGGATTCCTTGAACTCATGCACCAAATACACGCGTCCTTCCGCGTCTCTGGCATGGAACTGTCCAACAAGTACTGCAGCCATCTGTTTAGAACCTCTGGAGATAAACACTCGATTTACGAGTCTGTAGACCGTCATCGAGCGGGGTAGTTTACCTATGGAAAAAAAATACTATTCGTTGAAGCATTCAGACGCTTGCTGCGCGAACCGCTGCGTGAAAAGCCACCTTGGGATCTGCAAAACCTGCTGGTGAACACGCCTTTAAGACTCTATAACTACAGGCTCCTTTAGTCAGACGTCGGGAAAACCTCAATGAGCAAGGTCTACACGATTGCCGTCCTGGTGGGCAGCTTGAGAAAAGAGTCGATCAACCGCAAGGTCGCCCTGGCCTTGGCCGAACTGGCCCCCGCCAACCTCACGTTGAACATTGTGGAAATCGGCGATTTGCCGCTCTACAACGAGGACATCGATCAGGGGGCGCCGCCGGAAGCCTACAGCACTTTCCGTCAACACGTGAGTTCATCCGACGCGGTGTTGTTTGTGACCCCGGAATACAACCGCTCCGTGCCGGCCCCGTTGAAGAACGCCATTGACGTGGGGTCCCGTCCCTACGGGCAAAGTGCCTGGAGTGGCAAGCCGGGGGCGATTATCAGTGTGTCGCCGGGTGCCATCGGTGGGTTTGGCGCGAACCATCATTTGCGCCAGTCTTTGGTGTTTCTTGATGTGGCTTGCATGCAACAGCCGGAGGCCTATCTGGGTGGGGCGGGTAGCGTGTTTGACGAGGCGGGTAAGGTGTCCGAGAAGACCAAGCCGTTTTTGCAGGGGTTTATTGATGCTTATGGGAAGTGGGTCGAGAAACTGATCGGCTGACATTTTGGGGGGGGTGGTGGTTTGTTGGGGGGCATATCCGTTATTTGGGTGATGGCCGCTTATGGTTCCGCTCTTACAGCGGGTCACTTTTTGAAGAGCGCAAAAAGTAACCAAAAACGCTCCGCCCCACCACTCGGCAC
>NZ_JAUTYR010000094.1:0-898 GCF_041946035.1 Pseudomonas sp. AMR01 | reverse complement strand
GAGGAGTATCTGACTCACCGCATTCATCCCTTTCAGGGTCGCTTCGCAACCCAACGCGGGGCAAGCCCGCTCGCCACGAAAGCTCTATCTACTGGTGTTTAAGCGTCTAGCTCGAGTTGTGTAGATACCTATGCTGCGGTAGCGGTGGGTCAGTCAACTTTTTGCCGACAGATACACCGCCATCGCAGGCAAGCCAGCTCCCACAGTTGGATCGTGTCGTGTCAGGGGTCTTGGGTTAGGCCGTGGGTTGCACGCAGTCCAGTGCGCGGTCGGCGAGTGTGCGGGCCATGTCGATCAAGTGCGCGGTGGCACCGGCCATATGGCGTTGATCGCCGGTCAGGCCTAGGAGTGTTTCGGTTGCGGTGGCTGCAGCACAGCGCAACAGGTCGCATATTTGCGCGAGGGCGTCTTCGAAGCTGAGGTCTTGATGCGTAGCCAAGGAGGGCGGTGGGGCGGGTTGCAGATAGTGGCTTAGGGCGCGCTCGAAGACTTTACGATCTGGGGTTAAGCGGTTTGAATCCGAATTGTTCTTGCTCATGCATAAGCTCCTGATAAGGGGGCCTACTTGTTTCAGGTTTCCGCACCTGTTCGCTGATAGGCAGCGAAGGAGCGGAGGTTAGTCAGTGGAGTGAGCAGGCGCAAGGCCAAAGGATTGTCTAGGAAACTTCCTGCAAGTTAAAGAGATATGGATTGCTGGCCTTTAACAATCGGTGTCGAACAGGCGATACCGGTGTAAATGTCAGCCCTTTCAAGGTCTTTGGAAATCTGTCTGATACCCGCCCGTTAAGAGCGAACACTGTCCCTGTGGCGAGCGGGCTTGCCCCGCGTTGGGTTGCGAAGCGGCCCCAAAACCAGCGGCCGAGGAGTATCTGACTCACCGCATTCATCCCTTTCAGGG
>NZ_JAUTYR010000014.1:0-129884 GCF_041946035.1 Pseudomonas sp. AMR01 | reverse complement strand
GTTGTTTGGTCATCAGACACCTCTATCTGGCGAGCATTCTCGCCTAAATGGGTGTCCGGTTTCATTAGACCACTACAGTTATTGGCCTTCTGCAAGTGCTTGGTACTGTGGCTGCTTACGACCCAAGCCAACCCATCGCGAGCTGCATGTAATCACGGGCGACTACCAGTCTTCAGTTGAGGAGCTAAATACAGTACTAAAAGCGCCCAAGCCTAGTTTTCTTGCTTCCTCTTCAATTCGGCCAGCCAGTAGAACGTCGCGCTTAGTGGGAAAGTGACGCAAAAGGAATTGAGCGTTTTGTCTAATGCGCTCTGGCACTTCCATGTCGCATGCAAGCTCCGTTAGGAAAGCATGAGTTTGTACGATAGATCTGGTCCTTTCAAATGGCATCGTCATTTAATTCTCCAACTTCTGTGATCATCACTCCAATACAAGGCAGCTAGCTTCGGTCAAACACTTTGACGATCCAGCCTGACGTATCGTCCATTCGGGTTAGTCACTAGCGACTTCTTTTGACTGAGTACTGCCCTTGGCAAGAGTCAAAAGACGGCCAGTAACTAACGTTCGCCACGGGAGACGCCTCAATCGCTCGGGTCTATTCGATGACTCTAGCGTAAAAAACACTCTATAATCCCCTATAAACCTTATTCGTTGGCGTCCGCCAACTCTAATGAGCAAATGGACATATCAGAACCGTGCTTGACATGCAGTTTCAGAGCTCAAGTCCCCAAGGCTTATCCGTCTCTATCATTTCGAGCAGCATCGGCAGTACTTCGGCGGCAGACCCGATCAGCATAAATTCCTTCGGCTCATCCGTTGCGACGTCAACCTTATTCACATGAATGACTGAAGCGCCAGATGCCAATGCAAGGTTGGGAAGGCCTGCGGCGGGCATGACGATCCCAGAGGTACCCACTGAAATCAAAAGATCGCAATCTTTCACTAAAAGTACAGCAGCCTTCCAAGCCTGAGGTGGCAAATTCTCTCCGTGCCAGACCACCGTAGGTCGCATTTTACCATTACAACGCTGCCACCTAGGCGGCTCGACCAGAGCACCTTCATCCGGCATTGCGGATTGATCTGGTGGCACAACCGCAGGCCCATGGCAGGCGAAGCACTTGGGCATTGCCAAACTGCCATGCAAATGAACTACATTTAAAGAGCCCGATAGGTCATGGATATCGTCAATATTCTGTGTGATAACAGAAACTTGGCGCTGTTAGTTAACCATGCGAAAGATCGCAAGATGCGCAACATTTGGCTCTGCTTGAGCGACTCGAAGTCTTCGCCAGAGATACCATCTCCATACCATGGCAGGGTCGTCTCGAAAGGCCTTGGCCGTCTCTAAATCCGTCGGATCAAACCCTGCCCAGATTCCAGAAATTTTTTCGCGACACGTGGGGATGCCGCTATCCGCGGAGATACCGGCCCCAGTGAAAAAGATCACTTTATTGGCGTTCTGTAGTGCGATTACAGCTTGCTCTTTGAGAGACATGATTCAACCTTCTCCGACCTTCCGCCTTGCGTTTGAGGAGCTGTCGCTGAGCATGATTGAGTGCGTGGTGCGGACCCAAGTTTTCGTTGATACCATATCTTATGTGATCAGGGCAATAACTCCGCTTTCGCGGAGTAAGCTGGAGAGGGGCAAAGTTAGCGGCGAAATAAACTATGACTTCATCAGGCCGAAAGCTATTCGGTCACGGCCATTTACGGGAGAAACCTCGGTGCAGGGGAATACGCACATCCTTTTCGTTGATTTTGATGGTGTCTTGCACCCCGACGCCGTCTACTTGTCTCGCCAGGGACCTGTACTGAAGGCCGAAGGTACGCTATTCATGTGGGCGCCGATTCTCGTCAATCTACTCGATAGTTTTCCAATGATCTCGGTGGTATTGAGCACCAGTTGGGTTCGACATCTTGGCTTTAAGCGAGCACTCGCCTATCTACCTATCGAGCTGCGTGAACGAGTTATCGGTGCAACGTGGCACAGTTCGATGGCCAGAGGCTGGACGGATGAAAACCAATGGGACGGGAAGACTAGATACGACCAGATCTGCCGCTACGCGGCACGGTCACAGCTTCGGAGTTGGATCGCCCTTGATGACGATGTGCAAGGATGGCCAGAGGGTTCAGGTCAACAGCTCATTGCCTGCGTTCCGGATCTTGGACTCGGCTCCCTCCAGACCCAAGCGGAGCTTCAAAGACGTCTGGAGGAAATGTGCTTACTCAATGGGTAACGAGCGCCGGGTAAACGAGAGAGCATGAAGCCATAGTCGATGCGATGCAGGTATCTGCAAAAACACGCGTTGGCGAAATAGCCCGAAGCCTAAGCTGCATTTATCAACTCAATTGGCGGTTACGAAAGTCACCCAGCGCTATCACGTTTCCTTGCTGCTCGCTTGCTTGCTCAATGAGTTGTTGCTTCAGCATGTAGTTCTCATGGACCAGTGATACAATCCTACTGAGGGCTAGTTCATAATCCTTCCGGAGACTCACAAGCTGCCCATGGGCTGCCTTCTTAAGAGACTTTTGCTTCTCGACTTGCTGTGCAGCGCTTGGCTTTAATTGCGCGCTCTGAGTGGCGGCAGCAGCTTCGATCTCAGCGATCAGCTCTGCGTTTTCAGCGCGACTCTTTTTGATTGAACCGCGCTTACGGCCAGCTTCAAGAGCTACAGTATCCTTGTTGATCGCAGAGTCTTCCGGGACAATCTGTGGCCTCCCATTCGTTAAGCGATGCAGCGCCGCCCGGTAGTTTTCAAGCGCACTCATGTCATTACCTCCATTTTCTCCAGCAGCCCCCGATTTTCCAGCTTTTCGTATATCGCATTGATTTCAGATTCAATCTGTTTGTACTGAGGATTCTCCGGCACGAACAGGGATTGTCCACGCTTCAGATTGTTTACGCCACGCTTGATGTTCTTCAGGCTGCGGTCTTCATCGAGAAGGGATTTATCGCAGTCGAGACAGACGAATATGCTGGTGAAGGAAATTTTGTCGCAAGGTTCGAGATTCGTGCAGCCGCCTAGCGGGCTGGGCTTATAAACCATTTCGCCTCGCTCGAACTTCTTTTGTGTGAAAGCGCGATCCGTTGTAATGATCAACGGCTTACCCTTATCTCGGGACACTTGTATGCGATGTCCCTCGCCGCCCCATAGCCGGCTCGTGCTGTTGATAACATTTGCCTCGTAGTCGAGAAATTGTGCTTTGCGGCGCTCGCACTCCAGCTCATCCAGCCAACGTTGCGATTCTTCGCTTTGGAGAAAGTTTGTGGCAAATGCACTTCCCGTGCGGTAATACGAGGCCATAACCTCTGTCAGATGCTTAAATTGCAGCCCCAACGAACCTACAGAAACCATTCCCGAGCGCGCTGAATAGACCGCGAGGGAACGCCTGCACTGGTGAGTTGCCAAAGGCCAAAATTGACCGGCTCTAACATCAGGATCATTCCGCCAATCCCGAAAACCATCAAACTGCTCCAACTCGCGAATATCTGACTCCTGAACCACCAACCCAGGCCATCGGCTTGTTATTCGATCTATCTGGTCTCTACTAGCCATCCCTGTAACAGGAGCCCCCTTAAATGCCTGGTGAGGGGCGCCGCACTTTTTTCGCGCCGCAAAGAGCGGATACTGGCTCAAATCCGATTCATCATGTTCGTACAACAGCGCAGCAATCTGTCCAGTGGTCCGGGCCGCAATCACGCCTTTCTTGACGATGGGCGCTGTGACCCAGAATGTTTCAGTATGATTCTGACCTGCAATCTTCGACGTATAGCCTCGTAATATACTAATAATTGCGCCGCCCGCGCTTATCGTAGTATATGCGTCGGCAGGCAGGTGCCGTGCTTCATTTTCGCGCATGCCGGAGAACAAATGAATCCAGTATTTCGCAGTCTGTTGAATTTCACCAAGATAACGGTTTAGTTGGATCCAGTTCATAATGGATAATTTTTCAAAAAACGAACTAAGTCCGTTCTGGGCGAGTGCGTCGCTCCATGCAATGCTATTTTTGTAGTCACGCGCATGAGTTACAGGGAGTCCGAATTTTGGATTCTCTTTTCTCCGCCGGTAAAGCCCCACTATCGCTTCGCCGTTGGTATTAAAGGCATCTAACTCAGCATTGAATGCAGCAATGATCTCAGCGTAGAGGCGCGACGGAATAAGCTTGGTTTGTTGTGGGTCATCTTTTTGTAGTTTTGGATATTTATCGTACATGTCTTGCATGCGTTTAATGATGGTATAGCGCGACGGCGCAAATTCGAAGTTCGGATGAATTATCCTTAGATTAAAGACTTCCTTTATAAGAATAAGCATGCTGCGCATTTGATATTGGCCTAGCTCAGAAAAGCCTGGCAGTAGCAAGCGATTGATGTTTGTCTCTGCGAATAATTGGAGCAGTGACAGTTCGTTGTTGAGCGCTAGACGCGCTAGCCTGTTAAGCTCAGTCATTCCAATGGAATTAGGCTTGCGCGGTACGGGAAACAAATACATTCGAGCCAGTTGAATACGCTTCATTTCCTCGGCTATGACTGTTACCAGTGGACTATTCTTAGAGTTCTCAGCCCAACTATAGAAGTTGTATAAGCATATACCTTGCGCGGAGTACATTTTCATATTCCACGAGTCATCTTGATAGCGCGAGACGACCTCGCCAGCTGCCGTGCGTGAAACAACAAAGCCCCCGTCAACCGTAAGGTAGTGCGATGCGTCAGCGCAGCTATCGGGCAGTTGATGAGCTTGATACTGATTTAGTTTAAGATTTGTAAGAATGCTCACGACACGGTTCCTATTGTAACCAACGTATCGAAGTGAATGGCCCAAAATGGGTCGAGCGCACCGCACTCGATCTCATCGCGGACCCGGTTTATAATTGACTCGTAGCTTGCATCAATGTCTTGAATTGCCGAGAGCACTTCGTCGATACGGTGGACAGTCGGTCCAAATTTGCTTTGCCAATGGTCAGAGGGCTGTTTTGCTTTAATGGCCTGAATTAGATAACGCAACGATAGCAGGCGACGAAGATCATCTTCATCTGCGTGAACGGCATAGTGCGCGCAAAACAAGCACGATTCCGGGTCAACGCAGGAGGGCGTGGGAGCCCGCGCAGTAAAGCCTTGGGCGTGCTGAGGTAGCGATTCAGACGTTTTCTCACATGACCCTGTGCCTGTAGTAGTTATCCCGTCTTTTTTTTTGTCAAGAATGCGCACTGGGATTAGCTCTACAGTACGCGTGCGTTTGATAGCGGATTGGTACTGCGCCTCTAGGAAGTGACTGATTTCCGTCGCGTAGTCTTCCAGTGCAGGCCGGCTGTAGCTCTGTCGCAAAGTCGCTTCGGTGTTGCCCAGCTTTTCCGCAGTGACTGACAAATCGCTACCACTCAACTTCACATATTGATAGCTGACATTTTTTCGCCATTGATTTGGAGTGACCCAAGTTGTTTTGGGTAGAACTCTAGAGATAAGCCTTTTGAAACCATTAATACTGGAGGCACCCACTGGTGCTACTCCATATCCGATTGAGATCAATGGAAACACCAAAGTACTGTGTGCGCCATTCAAAACCCAGGTCCGTAATTCAAGATATTTTTTGAATACAGGAGAAAAGCGAGCCCCAAACTCCGGCTCAACGGTTTTCCCACCAGCCCTTGCCTTAGTTCCTGAGAAACGCTTACCTTGCGTGCTGGATACAATCTTTAGTGTGCCGACTTCGAGATTTTGAGCCACTTTAAGATTGCAGCCCGTAGCGGCGATAAATGCCAGCATGCCTGCTACCACAGCATGAGCACCGATTCGTGTTCTTATCCATGAACGTGAATTATTATTGTTTTTTTCATGCCGCTGCCTTGCGTGGTCATAACTGGATCTTTTAATTTGTAGTTCTGCGCTATCACCCATCAATCCGAGGTGTTTTTTTGCTTCTATCCAAGTAGGAAACGAGGGTAGCTTAAATAATACGGATGCGGTACTAAATTTTGCGGACTGAGATTTTTCGCTATATGGCTGCAATGAGTATAGATAACAAAGCTCTTCTTTAGGGGATCTGAGACGGAGCGGAAGAGAGTCGGTATTAACAAGGGCGCGATGCGCTTCATCAATGAAGTTGATCAGTACGGCAAATGTCTGTGCTTGAGTATCGGCACTCGGTAACTTTAAATTTACATGGTTCGCGTGAGTGCTTCTCCGTGGGATATATGTCGCGATGCTGTTGACTTCCGGCTCGCTCAGGCCAGTTGTCATTGTCAATAATTTTCGAGCGCTGGCCTGGTAGGTCGAGGCAGTAGATTGTCTAATTGACTGTCCACTCATCCCCGAGCTATTCATTTGATGCAGCAAATATCCGGTATAGTCTCTATAAGCCTGTTTCATAGACAGCATGTCATCAAAAGCGTAGTGCGACTTCTGTGTATCTATCCAGTCGACAAATTTTTTATTTGAATGGAAGTCTTTAGACATTAGGTTACGACTAACCCCAGCACTCAAATGCTCAATTAAAGCTTGCGCGAAAGGAATTCGTGATTTGTCGAGGGATGACAGATCTACAGGGCAGCCTATTTTGGTGTGCAGTGGCTTACCCCGACGTGTATAGCAAAGCGATCCGATATCCAAGTACCGCTTGCCGATGTCGGCACCATTATTAACCATCAGGACAGCCAGTTGCGGATGAATGACCTCAACAACTGTATCTTTCGCGTCAATAACTACGACCTGGCGATAAATGAAGTTGCTACTCATGGAAGTCCATCCGCGTTGGCTGATGTGTTGATGTGGCTGAATAGTTGGTTCTCAAATTCATGCTGTATGGTGTTTTTCCACTTCAAGCGAGACTTGTACTTCAAGTACTGCATAGTCATTTCGATATTAGCGTGTCCCATGCGCTGTCTAACGTACTCCACAGCAGTTGTGATATTTTGGTCGCCCATGTGTTGCAACTGGCTTTCGAGCAAGTTCATACCAAACGTGGCGCGTAAGTCATGAAAGGTAAAGTCCTGAAAACTAGGACTATCACAACGAATACGCGGGAAGAGTATCTGTTGGATGTGTGTCCGCAAAGCTGCACCATCTTGTATGGCGACGTCACGCGCTCTGTCGATCATTCCCGCACTTTCGCTAATATGGCTATCTGAGTGATCGAATATTTCCTTTTTGCTGGTGTAATAAGGAACACCGCTCTTACTCAAAAATACATAGTTATCCTCAGTAGCGCCGTAAAAAGATCGATCGCGACGTTTTTTAGCTTCTTCACTGTCTACATAAATTCGCATATCCTGCACAAGCCAACTAGGGACAAGCAGCGTCATACGTTTGCCGCGCTTCGTATCAATTTGTGAACCAGCGCCTATGGAAAGTCGCAGATTGCTATTGCTGTCAAAGTCGCCTTTAAGGTGCTTAAGTCGTAGTGTTCCGATAGTCTGGATTCTTGCGCCTGTAAATAAGGCGAAATAGAAAATAAGCTGATATTCGCGAGACGATTTGAGCAGGGCTTTTAATACGCATGATTGTTCTTCAACGGTAAGCGGGCGAAGCATTCCGCCATCGTTGATATACTCGTTCTGGTGCTGTTTTTTTTGATTCGGAATAGCTAAGTTGTGCGAATTAACTTTGAGGTTTTTCTGGATGCCATAGCTCGATGTTACGCTGATATATTTTTTTATCTCTATAAATGCAATTCCATCGAATTTGCCACCGTCAATAAGATTCCAGTTGATTATCCCGCGATAAAAATTGACTACGGCATTGATTCTTGCGCTGGCTGTGCTTGTAGAAAGTTGCGCATTATTAACAAATTCGATCAGTCGTTGTCGGTAGCGAAATGTAACTTTAAGGCGGTCATTCTTAGGAAAAAACAAATAATCCAGCTTTTCCTCATCAACAAAGCGCAAATAATCGAGTAGATGATCGGCAATGCCTCGGAACGTTTTTGATTCATAACTGGCTTCTTTATGGAGTTTCGTAATTAGGTAAAGATTTCCGATGGCCCACGGGTCACCGTCGCTCTGAATGAGTACGGGGAAATTTGGCAGGTATCCCTTCTTACCCTCTACGAATTTATAATCCGGCAGGCTGTTCGAAGCCCCGCAACCACGCGTTTCGAGGAAGCACAATGTTACAGGCCTAAACTCGGAAATGAGGACTCTCCGTGCGGTTGAGTCGTAGCGCCCTTGCCCGGTTTTGCTTCTAATCTGATTTCTCGCCACGATGACTCATCCGCAAAAAAGATAGCTGTGTGGGCATACAGTGCTTCACTCGGATTATACAGTCAATAGAGCTACGTTCGGACTATCGTCAAAGATCATCAACGTGGACAGGTGCGCGAAGACCCGCGCGACGCCCGGCAACCCTTCGCGAAACCGATCAACCTGCACCTGCTCAAGGGCATAGCGTTCATGCTCGTCGGCTTTCAGGTGCGGCACTTCGGGGGTAATCAGCGTCCAGGGCGTCGGCGACCACACGAGCAAGTACATCGCGATTACTTCGGCGAAGGTCACCAGGTGATTGTCGGCCGTGCTGCTGGTGAAAATCGGCTTCTTCACGCCGCCAAAAAACCGTTCGCGCAGGGTTTCATTGCTGTCCAGCGCCGGTAACAGGTCGGCGCGATGGTAATAACTGGCGCGATGCCCATAGAGGCTGACGCTGTCGTCGACCACGGCGCCTTCCAGGTATTCGTCAAACAACCCCAGGCGCGCGATCAGCGCATGAATTGCCCGCAGCATGGGGCCTGCGACATCATCGGCGTAAATTTGGTCGCCACTCATCATCAGCAAAGCCGGGCGTTCGGCGGGGGCAGGTGCAGCCGCCAGCAGGCGGTCAACACACAGCAAGCCTTCGTCGGCGCGGTGGTGGGGTTTGCGACAGGAGCCGTGGACCAACTGGTGGATGCGGCTGTGCAGAACGAAACTCGGAAGGCGTGCATCGCTGTACAGCAAGTGCGGCGCCCACTCGGCTATGCCGACGCCGTCAATCAGCAGGTCATAGGCAATGGCCACGTCCTGAGGCAGTGCATCGCTCAGGGCTACATCGATCAGGTGAATATAGGCGTGGCGCCCAACGGCGACGATTTGGCAGTGCTCTGCGCCAAGGTCGACAGTGCGCGTGGGGCCCTGAGGCACATACAGCCTCAGGGTCATTTCCAGCGCACGGCTTGCTGCGATCCACAGGGTCAGGCGCCGCGGTTCCAGGCGCCGTAGCAGGGGGCCCGCAAGCACGTCGGGCAGTGTGTCTGGCTGTGACATCAAAGAAGCGGCTCACACAAGTAGAGCAGAGCAGGATAACGCGAGGGATGTCAGTGTTTTGTTAACGGAGTGCAGCGCCAGGCGCTGCACGCTTTGCGCTGATCAACCAGTTCGCCGACTACGCACTGACACTGCTGACCGTGTCAAAGCAGCCGACCCTGCCCCAATGAGTCCAAAGACGATGTGTACGACTGCTTGTTTTCTGCCGCTTGAGTGCCGGTGGTCGTCACCGGTTTTTCCACGGGTTTGGCGGGAGGTTGAGTCGCGGTTATAGCCTGGTTGAGGGTGTAGGTGTGGAACGTGGTACCGATCATGGGAAGACCTCTGACTCAATTGAAGGAAAGGGCTGTCGCATCAAGACTCCTTTTGAGTGCGCCCTGACTCAGTGGCAGTGGCCGGGATGAACGTTCCCGGCCACGCGTATCCGCATGTGTTGCACCAGGCGCTTCAGTTCGACTTGGGTACGGTAAACCTGAACTCGCTGCCTCGGCCCACCTCACTTTGCGCTTCAATCCGTCCACCGTGGGCCTGGACGATGCCTTGCGTGATATACAGCCCCAGCCCGCTGCCGGTGGGGTTGTTCTCGGTCTGGGTCCAATAGCGATCGAACACATGCGGCAGTTGTTCCGGCGCAATACCTTCACCGGAATCGCGCACCGAAAACACGATTTCGTCAGCGTTGCTCATGGCGCTGATCCCGATATTGCCCTGGCGCGGGGTGAACTTGATGGCGTTGCCGATCAGGTTCGACAACACCTGGAACAGGCGCTCCGGGTCGGCATTAATCTGCAGGCCGGGTTCGGCGTTGAACGACAGGTCGATGCCTTTCTCCATGGCCAGCGGCGTCAGCAGCGAGTAAGCCTCTTCGAACATCTGGCTCACATCCAATTGCACCGGCTTGACCACATAGCGCCCGGCCTCGATTTTCGAGGTGTCGAGCAAGTCTTCCAGCAACACATTCATGCGCCCGGCAGCCTGCTGCATGGTGTCGATGGCCGAAGAAATTCGCCGCGATGTGTGTGGGCCCTCGGAGCTGAAGGCCTTTTGCATCATGCCGCAGAGCATCGAAATCACGGTCATCGGGTTGCGCAAGTCGTGGGACACCACCGCCACCAGCTCATCACGCGCACGCACGGCTTGTTGCTCGCGCAGCACTTGGCGCGCCAGGTCATTTTCCAGGGCCGAGCGGCGCAGGTCATTGGCGGCAAACAGGTCACCGTGGCTCCACTTGGTGGAGATACCGGCCATCTCGACTTTCCAGATTTCAAACGAAGTACGTGGGCGAAGGCGCATGCCAGCGTCGGAGTTTTCCAGGTCCAGCGGCTTGTTCGGGTCGCCGCTCCAATTAATGTTCTCTTTCACTTCCGGGCGGAACCACAGCACACCGTTGTCCACCGGCTTGGGCAAGCTCATGGCCAACACGCCACTCGCGACCTGCTGATACTCGGCGGCGGGCGGGTACACCGAAGCCAGGTTATGGCTGGAAAACACCGGCTCGCCGGTCTCCATCAGCCATTTGTGCAGCGCACGGATCTGCGCCGGTTCCGGGCAGTTGCCGTAGCGGTGCAGTTGTTTGTCTTCGATAATCGCCACGCCGCCCGACAGGGTCAGGTCCATCAGCCACTGCGGTTGTTGGGCCAGACCTTCAAATACGTTTTCCTCGCAGGCTTTCATCGCCTGATCGAGCAGGGCCAGCGTCTCGACTTTTTCATCGCGCTGGCGGCTCAGCTCCAAGGCTTCCATGGCGCTGATCTGCAACGACAGTACCTGGCCAATGGTCTGGCAGGTGCTGCGCAACTCATTCGGTACCAGCAGCGGCTCGCGGTTGCCGCAACTGATCAGGCCCCAGAGCGTGTCGCCCTTCATCAGCGAAATGCTCATGGACGACAACACGCCCATGTTCTGCATGTATTGGCAGTGAATCGGCGACACGCTGCGCAGGGTGGCGAAGCTCAAATCCAGCGGCTGGTCGGTGTCGGGGCGCATTTTGGGCAGCAGCGGCACCGGCTCATAGGCCGCATTCGGGATGATGCGCAGCCAGTTGGTGCGGTACAGCTCGCGGGCCTGCTCCGGAATGTCGGACGCAGGGAAAAACAGCCCGTTGAACAGCTCCATGGACGGCGCCGAGGCTTCGGCGATCACTTGGCCATGGCCCTCGTCTTCAAAGCGGTAGATCAATACGCGGTCGTAACCGGTGATGGCCTGGATTTCATTCACGCTGATTTCATACAGCGCCTGCAGGGTTTTCGCCGACTGCAGGCGTTGCAGCATTTTGCCCAAGTCACTGGTGCGACCGTTCAGCGCGCGGGGTTTGAAATCGTCAAGGCGCGGCTCGAACTCCAGCACCAGCACGTTCTGATGGCGATGCAGCAGGCCTTCGAAATCGGCGCCGTTGAGCGTGACATGCAATGGCGGCGCATCAAAAAATACGTTGTTTTCAGCCATCGACTGCACGGCCTTGGCCGGCTCGACCCCAATCAGCGTGTGCAACGGCTGGCCCAGCAAGGCCTCAGGCGCATGGTTAAACAGCGTGGCGACGTTCGCGCTGATCTGCACGATGTTCAGCTCGGGCTCCGACAGCGTCATCAGCACGCCGTGCGGCTGAATCGCTCCCGGGAAGCGAATGGGTTCGTCGGCGCAGTTGGCAAGCAGCTCTTCAAAATCTTCGGGTTTCATAGCAATACCTCCTGGCCTTGGAGCCATTGCTCAAAGCCGCTGAATGTTGAACAGGCTGCCTCCACCGCGCGCTGTTTGGCGGGTGCGTCCAGGGGCAGGCTGCCCAGGTAATCGAGAAAATCCTTCCAGCGCCGCCCGGTTTCGGCGCCATACACATTGAGAAATGCGCCGCCGTTGTCCGCGTCCACGTTCAGGCGCTGCGCCATCTCCCGGCGCAGCACTTGGCCGCCCAGGGTCGCGCCTTCCAGCACATACAGGGCGCCCAGGCAGGCAGCGGGGGTATCGAAAGTCGGGAGTTCAGAGCAAACCGGCAGGGCGCCGATGGCGTGGTCGTCCAGGCCGAGGGCGTGAAGGTCGTTCACCAACGTCGGCGTTTTCACACGCAGAACTTGATCGAATCCATCGGGGATCAAGCCGCTATCGTACAGCGCCGCCTCCATCGGCCCATAAAACCCGTAGTACGCCTGGAGCAAACGCTGATACCAAACGGTATCCAGGCGCTCGGAGAAAAACGGCAAGCGCTTTTCCAGCGCCACGTGCAGCAGGCCGGTGCCCGTGCGCAACGCTTCCAGCAGTGAGGGCACACCAACGTCATGGGCCTGTGAATGCATTCAATGAGCTCGAACTGTGGGCCTTTAGGCCATGAATGACGCGTGAAATGGGCGACGATTCTACACAACTCATTGCCGTCAACTGAACGCACAAGGCGAAAAGGCTGACCAGCGGATCAGAAAAGTCGCTCCTTGCATCCTCAATGACCACAGGGCCTGCGCCGAAGTTCGGAAAAAGTGATGTCGCGAGGCTATCAGTGCATCGACATGCCCTGCTGGATCAGCGCCGTTTGCACGCACTCAAGCAGGTGCTCAGTGCTCCACGGTTTGGGCAAAAAACGCACCGAGCCGCCCAACTGCGCGGCGATCTTAGTGTTGCCGGATGTCAGCACCACTGGCACTGAAGGCCAGCGATGGGCTACAACGCGGCTCAAGTCATAGCCGTTGAGCAAACCCGGCATTTGAATATCACTGACAATCAAGTCAACCGGATCGCTCTCACGCTCCAGGTAGATCATCCCTTCATCCGCCGAAGGAAAAGAAGTGACGACTGCCCCAAAATCTTCGAGTACATCCACCATTAACGCACGAATGATTTCGTCGTCTTCCAAAACCAAAATCGATGGCTGAGCCATGATCCTTACTCCTCCATCATGGGTTCATAACGGTGGAGTGGGGCGCGATTGCAAGAGTTTCGATATGAAAATTTTTTGCCGATGGATGGTCATTTTGCCCTGCGGTTTAGTGTCGCGGGCTGCCATGCAGGCATAATTGCCCGACCGTTGAAAGTGGAGCTACCCATGAAGTACGCCTTACTCACCCTTATGCTGATCCTCAACACAGCCCCGGCCCTCGCGGCGGGTGATGCCGAGGCCGGCGGTAAACTCTTCAGCAAAACCTGCGGCGGCTGCCACAGCGTCGGTGAAGGCGCGCGCGGCGGGTTCGGGCCGGAACTTAACGGGATCATCGGGCGACCTGCGGGGACGACCACCGACTATCAATATTCGGATGCGATGAAAAACTCCGGCGTGGTGTGGACGCGGGACAAGCTCGCGGCCTACATCGAGGCACCGAAAAAAGTGGTGAGCGGGACGCGGATGATTTTTTGGGGGATTAGTGATCAGGAGAAGATCGAAAATATTCTGGCGTACCTGGAGACGTTTCAGCCCAAATAATCAGGCTCGGTTAGCTTTCAACGAGTGCGTGCTCAACACGGCGGGAATACCACACCGTTGAACGTGTGAGTGCAGCAGTCGCAATATGGCTTCATCAATTCAGGCGTCAGGTGGGGGTTAACCTTTTGCAGCAGGCCTGCTTCGTCGACCCATAAGCCGCTGAAATAAGTGGACTCGCCTGTACCCATATACTCTTTCTTGTCGCTTTCATGCAGCGCAACCATCCAGAACACAGGCTCCGGCCGATCCAGGCGGGCGTTGGCCTCGCTGAACACTGTGTCCCATGGCTGACCGACTTTGGACAGGAGAAATCGGAATAGCGGCGTGTAGTCATAACCGTGTCGTTGCTGGCTGTGCATTGAACTGCGGGTGGACAATGAGCTCTTTTCGCTTTTTGTGTGCCGTTCATAACGGTACGCGCAATAGCTGCCGTGGCGCACACCATGGGTTCGGGTGTTGACTGAGCGGTAGAGGAGGGGCTTTTTGGTTATGGGCCTCATGGCGTCAGGACTCCTTTCTGGTATTTTTGGGCGGTGGGGGCCACGCGCCCTGGTAGTGGAAAGAAATTTGATAGTCGTAAAGGTTGGGCGCTATTACGTGCTGGAAATGGGGTTGGAGAAGCGTTATCCAGCTCGGAAGTATGTTGAATCCTCCAGCATAAATTTGAAGCTCATTATGTAAATCGAGTGCTTTGAGGATGCTGTCCTCTTCCACGTCGGTCGAGTATTCGTCTGCCTCCAAGTTTTCGGTTAGTTTGTCGAACCATTCCAGCCGTATCTTCATCACCATGACCAAATCTCCATTTATTTTTCTATGCGTCGTTTATCTTTTGCCGGACCTCGTTGCTCACCTGTGTAAGGATCAAAGGATCCTAGGTGGCTGAAATCGCTATATCGATAGACTTCCAGTTCACCTTTTTCTGAGTCCCACTCGAAAAGCTTCCGCCCTTTGGCGTCCATCCAACGCTCACGAAGGCCGCCGCCGTCCCGTTTTCGGGTCTTCTTCTTTTGTGCGATCAAACCTGGGAAGCCAGTGATGTCTTCGGTTTTGGGGGCGGGAAAGTAGTCGTAATCAGGATTTCTCAAGCCCTTCCGAGGCTCATTAACCACCACATACAGCGGCCGAACCCCCGACTCCACCGGAAACACCAAAATAAAATCCCGGTACTCCGGCGGATAAATAGGGTTCACCAGAATCTGCGCCGCCTTCTCCGTGGGCGGGTAAATCCATATCACCGGCGCTTGCGGCGCAGCCTCCAATGCCGGAATGCCAAGGGTGTCTCCCGGATCAACTGCAGGCGTCCAAACCAGCTCCGCGCCTTCACCCAAATCCGCCACAAACTGATCGCCACGGCGTTGGAACTGCACCACATCAATCATCTGCCAATCGGGATGGTTGCCCGTGTAAAACCCATACCCCTTGAGCGTGCCGTCCTCACGCTGCTCAACCTGCAAACGCATCTGCGACCGCGCCCGTTGCATCGAGCGCAATTGCTCCTCGCTGTAGAGCGCGCTGTCGCCCAGCTCAGATGGCCAAACCAGCGCCACCAAACCCGTCAGCAACCCACCGGCGACTGTGCCAGCGGCGGTGGCTGCCGACTCCACTACCGCCGTACGCAACGCCAGCTGCCCCAAGCCAACGGGCAGCGCGCTGCCACTGATCTTGCGCAGAGCGGTTGTGCCCTGGCTGTCTACTTCCCGCCCACCCAAAAGGCTGAAATGGCCGTAGTCCTTGATCAGCTCCAGCGGTACATAACCGGTGGGGTCGGTGTAGCGAGTGATGCCGTCTGGCAATTGGCAGGGTTTGGTAAAGGTGCAGCCGGGAAGCTTGTCGGGCGCAGGTGTTTGGGTGGGTTTCGGGACTAACACATCAATCGGTGGCGAATAGGGCGCACGCGCCGGCTGCCGGGACAGGATTCGCCGCCTGAGTTGTTCTTCTTCGGTGAGAGGGTAAAAGCGCTCTGACATGACAGGCTTACTTCCTTGTGCGAGGGAGTGAGCCTACGAGGGCGGATTGGAAGGTGATGTCGGCTTTGTTCGATGGTGGTTGTGGGAAAAGGTGTCTTATTCTTGGCGATCTTAGAGCCAGCCATTTCAAGGTCTTTAGGTAGAACAGGCGATAAGTATCCCGTGGCGAGCGGGCTTGCCCCGCGTTGGGTTGCGCAGCGACCCTAAAAAGGACGAATGCGGTGATTCAGACAATCTCCGGCCGCTGGTTTGGGGCCGCTTCGCAGCCCAATGCGGGGCAAGCCCGCTCGCCACAGGGATAGTGTTCGCCTGTCAGATAGATTTCCAAAGACCTTGAAAGGGCTGGATCTTAGAGCGGGTAATTGCGCTCGCTCATCTGCGCATCCACTGCGTACGTTCTGCCCTGCGACCCGGAACCTGGCAGCGAGTAGGACCGTTCTAATTTCCACCAGGGGCTATCTTCAGCATCACCGCGTTTGCAACGGTTTCACGCTAAATGGCAGCCCTTTCAAGGTCTTTGGAAATCTGCCTGATAGGGCGAACACGATGCTTGTGGCGAGCGGGCTTGTCGAATCGTCGCACCGCCCGCGTTGGGCTGCGAAGCAGCCCCAAAAACAGCAGCCGAAGCGTGCCTGACTCACCGCATTCCTCCTTCGCAGTGGTGACCACATCGACCTGTGGAATGGCCAGCGGCTGACGGATTGGATGAGCTACCCGCGTATTCAGTTGGAATTTTCGATTGAAGGGACGTTCTCGGATTATCACGAGTCCAGGGAGATATGGTTTTGGAAGGTTATCTGAAGGTGCTTAAGGGCGTCGCGTTCGTGGTTTTGGTGACCGTGGTTGCGGTTGCGGTGTTTAACGGGGCTTATGTGGCGGTATCGATTTACTTCGGTCCGTTTTATAAAGGAGATGCGGAGCAGAGTCGGAATTTTGGGATTTGGTTGGTGGGGAATGGGGTTGTTGTTTTGGGTGCGTTGGTGAGTGGGGCGGTTTGGTTTTGCAGGTATTTCCGCAGGAAGCAGGTGAAAGGTTTCTAGTGACTGCGGGCGGAATTCATTGGGTATTTTAAGAGGCCAGCTCCCACATATTTGATCGGCGTGCACCCGCTACACCGTGTAGGCAGTGAAAGAGACCTTGGTGCGCCAAGGTCTTTTTTTGCCTGCTGATCAGCTCAGCAGGTGCGTGGAAATGATCCGGGAGATTTCGACGATTGAGGTCTTGCCGGTGAATTCAAACTTCACTTTCCCCAGCGACGAAAAGTAAATCTCCAGTTCCGAGTCAAGGTCAAACGTTCCTGATGTTTCCACCGAGTACGCCACGATATTTTTGTACGGCAGCGAGGTGAAGTCCTTCTTGCTGCCGGTGATGCCTTGGACGTTCACGGCGATGATGCGCTTGGTGGTGAAGACCACGCCGTCGCGCATGGCTTTGTAGGCGTCGATCACTTCTTCTCCGTCGAGCAGCAGGGCCGAGACGCGTTCGGCGTATTCGTTGTTTTGTTTGAGCTTGAAAAAGCCTTTGTTGTTGAAGTCGATCATGTGCCTGTCCCTGGGTAAGTGGTGTGGTGAGCGCTTGTGTTGGTGTATGACGTTTTGCTGGCGGATCTGTATCTAACGGTCGCCTATTCGACGCCCTACCATGGCGACCAACAAAAAAATCAGGAGCGCCACCATGCCCGAACTGTCCAGCTTGCTTGCCTACGGCCTGATCTCTCTCGGCATGGTGCTGACGCCTGGGCCGAATATGATTTACCTCATTTCGCGCTCGATTTGCCAGGGGCGCACGTCCGGTTTGATTTCGCTGGGCGGCGTGGCGCTGGGTTTTGTGGTTTACATGCTGTGTGCGGCGCTGGGGATTACCGCGTTGGTGATGACGGTGCCCTTTGCGTATGACGCGCTGCGGCTCGGCGGTGCGTTGTATCTGGTTTATCTGGCGTGGCAGGCGGTCAAGCCGGGTGGGCGCTCGCCGTTCCAGGTGCGGGATTTGCCCAAAGACAGCCCGCGCAAGCTGTTCATGATGGGCTTTGTGACCAACCTGCTGAACCCCAAGGTGGCGGTGATGTATGTGTCGTTGCTGCCGCAGTTCATCGACCCGAACGGCCATGGCAGTGTGCTGACGCAGTCTTTGATATTGGGCTTTACACAGATCGCAATCAGCGTGAGCGTTAATTCGGTGATCGCCATTATGGCGGGTTCCATTGCGGTGTTTTTCGTCACTCGGCCGGGTTGGCAGGTGGTGCAGCGCTGGCTGATGGGGTCGGTGTTGATGGGGCTGGCGGTGCGGATGGCGGTGGAAGGGCGGCGCTAGGTTCAGCGCGCCATGACGTTGACTATTACGTGCAGGATAAAGGCGGGGCCATAGCAGGCTTGACCGTGTTCATCCTCAACCCGCCAGATTGACGTGACGGAGCAGGTTTCCTTCGGCGCGGCGAATTCCACGGTGATATGCACCGGCTGACCGGGTAGCGTCTCGGCAATCGGGATTTCGTTGGTCAGGCTGCGCAGATGCGTGTCCATCACCACTTCAAGGAGCGCGCCCGAGTCGGTGCGCCTGGCGATGACGTATTCGCCGTCTACCCGTACCAACTTTCGCCCGCGCCATGGGCGGGTGCCGAGGTTCTGGATCTCCCAGGTTTTCTGAAAAGTTTCGCCGGGCAGCACGACTGTTTGGTCGGGCGTGGTGACGTCTGCGTTGAAAACGGCAATGTCGCTGGAATCGTGCAGGTTGATGGCACGGTTGGTGGAGGCCATTGAGTGGGCATCCGCCGGGGCACCCGCTAGGTCGGCGAAGTAGCGGAAGAGTAATAGCGGGGAGACTTGGAGCGTTCTCGCCAGTTTGATGAGTGTGCGTACAGAGGGATCTTGTGATGCGCCGCCTGCCAATCCGTAGAGGTAGGTTCGGGATATACCGGATTCCTTGGCCAAGGTGGTCATGGATTTACCCAGTTCTCGGCTGCGCCGCACGACTAGAGCGCGGAGAGTGTCGCGGGTTTTGATGCTCATGCTCGGATTCGTCCCCGTTCCTTGTTCACCAAAAAAGACTACCTGCTCGCCGCTGCGTTTAGTGAGATATGCACACTACACGCCACGCTGGCCTTTGCGATTCTGGCGTGTGTTTCATTCCTTTACAGCACATACGAAAGGTAGCCATGACACCTAACGCCAGTCGGTTAAGTAGGAGCACTGTCACTGTGACGAGGGAGCTTGCTCCCGCTGGAGCGCATTGCGGCCCTGAAAATTGGGACTGCTGCGCAGTCCAACGGGAGCAAGCTCCCTCGCCACAGGTTATTGGTTGCCCACTCTGTTTGTTGCCTGACCGCCACTTGCCATGACGCTTTACTTCATTGAGGGATTGTTGCTTGGGCTTGGGCTTTTTATCGCCCCAGGCCCGAAAGACACCTTGGTCATCCGCCAAGGTGTCAGTCGCGGCCCCATCTGGGGCGTGGTCGCTATCTGCGTGCTTGCCGATGTCCTGCTGATCGCTTTCGGCGTCACGGGGTTGGGGTCGCTGTTGGGAAGTCGGCCGGAGGTGATGGCGCTTATGCTGCTCTCCGGGGCGGTCTATCTGCTGTGGTTCGGCGCTCAGCGTCTGCGGGCCTGCATTCGTAACCAATCCATGCCGGACACTCAAGGCGGCAACTCGCAGCGAGGGCTGTTGCGCACGGCAGTCATACTCGGCTTCGCCAACCCCTATGCCTGGCTCGATACCGTTGTGCTGATCGGCTCTATCGGCGCAGCCAAACCTTCGGGCCAACAAGTGCTGTTCGCAACAGGCGCGATGACGGCGTCATTGGTGTGGTTTGTGTTGTTGGCGCTGGGGTGCCAGCGATTGACGGGGCTGTTTCGTTCGCCCATCGTCTGGCGATGGCTGGACGCGGGCGTGGCAGTGTTGATGGTTTATCTGGCTGGAATGCTGATTAACGATTCACTGGATATCTTTCAGGTAGTTCTGAAGGTAAGTCAGCGGAGCGCTTAATTCGTCGAGGCTATGTGCCTGCTGCACCTCGACCGACAGTTTGAACAATTCACGGCCGAGCACCGTGTCGGCACCTCCTAATGCGTTCAACGCCTGGGCAATGCACTCATCCAGTTTCACCTGAATCCCGGCCAAATCCCCCTGACGCACCAACAACCCAAACACCTCCCGCTGATACCCATCCATCACCCAATCATCCCGCAGAATCGGGCTTGCGCCTTCGGTCTCATGCACCAGTTTGAGTGCAAAGAGCGCAACAGCTTCCAGCGTCAATTCCATGTTTCGGGTTCCTCGGTGATGTGGGCGGTGCGCGATGATTACTGTTCTGCGGGTGAAAAAAAAGCCTGAACCACTGTCCATTTTCCGAGGAACGATATTAATTAGCCATGCTCCAAACGGCGTGCCAAGCTTACCCGCATACCGGATGGACATGGCGCAAAGCTCAAGCTGCGCCGCGCAGCCCGCAGCGCTTTCTACTCAATGACAAGGACGCACACATTCATGCAGTCATCTTCTACCCACGCTCCTTCCGCCACCGGCGAACTGATCGCGACGTTTCGTCAGGGCAAAGCCTTTTTGATTTTCAGCCTGATATTGGCCGCTGTGCTTTTGGGCCTCGCCGTGTTCGTTTTCTATCTGAGCACGATTGTGCCGATGGGCAATGATGGCCCGGTCAGTATTCAGACGTCCCGAGGCATGACCCTCAATTTCGCCAGCCAACACACCGTGTTTTATTTCACGACCGGTTTGTTGGCCGTTGTGGGGCTGTTCATAGTGGGTACCTACTTTAGGCAAAAGAAGCTGCGTAGTACCCACTACGAAGTGTATGAAAACGGTCTGGTGCGCATCACCAAAGAGCAACGCGATTACACGCCGTTTGCTGAAATAGAGGACCTATACCTGTTCAGCTCCGGGCAAACCGTATTGACCGGCCTGATCACAAACCTGGCCTATCGTCGTAATGCCGCAGAGCCGTTTCATCGGGTGCTCGAAACCCTCAAAGGCTTTCAGAAGTTTCAGGAACTGGTTCGTGAGTTGCACGTACGCGCGCGCCTGCCGGCTGTTGCGCAAACGCTGGAATCGGGCGGCGGCGTAACGTTCAACTGCATCAATTCAAAGCAGGTCTGGGGCAAGCGAATGACCGGCAACTTCCTCAAAGTCACCACGTCGCCAATCGTTGTGCACCGCGATTTCCTCGAGTACCAGGGCAACAAAGTACCGATGTCGTCGCTGCGCACGGTAGACCTCAACGCCTGGACCGAAAACGTGGTGATCAAGGACGAGAACGGCAAGCCCGTATTGTCGACCATCGCCACCGGCATCCTGAGCCATGACCTGTTCCTCAATACGCTTGATGTCGTGTTGGCAGTTGAAGAGCAGGCACGCGCGCCAGCAGCGGATGTTTTCGAAGTAGACATCAAATGATGATCTATCGCGGCGCAGGCTGGCTGACCTTGTTCACGCCGGTAGCCATGGTGCTGTTATTGATGTGGCTGTGGCCGGACCCCAGCGTAAAGTCCGGTGATACATCGCTCATGCAATTCTTGATGGGGACGGGTATGGGTTCAGCCATCAACGTTGTGCTGGGCTTTGTGTTGAATCGCCAGGTTCACGCCGATGGTGTGCGGCACCACTTCTTTTTCATGCCGATGCAGTGGCCGGCGCTGGCGATAGCGGTTGTCTGCGCAGTGATTGCCTTGCTGAAATAAACTTACCGACCGCTCGGCAAGGGCGGTCGGGTGTCGAGTTGTTCGAGGCTTACACGGTAGGTGGTGTAAGTGTCGCCGTCTTCAAGGTAGAGGTCGCTGTGGTAACGCATGACTGTGCCTTTGAGGGTGATGTGCAGGCCGTTAGCGACGCGTTGGATGACCACGTCTTTCAAGTCAGTGTCCGAGACCAGGAAGGGCGGCGTCTTGCCGAGGCGCACTTTCATCGTCTCATCATTCCTGCCGCCGCCGTTGTTGACGTAGAACCTCAGGCTTTTGGGCTCATCGGGGTTCCTGGCGTCTTGAACGATGTAGATCGACTGCCCCGGAATGAAGTCTTGCTTCAGGACGATTTCTGACGGCAGCGCCGGCTTGTTCGCGAATGCGTAGATGAACAGCGCTGCAAGGCCGATTAACACGGCCCAGCCCAGGTACTTTTTGAGGCGTGCCCGGAGGCTTTGCGTTTCAGTCATAGCTGCACCGGGCGACTGTCAGCCGTACTTCGGCTCGACGTGCCGTGGGTTGTCGCCAGCTCGAAAATCGGCATGATCGGGTTCTTCCTTGAAGGATGGCGCAAGATGATAACGGTTTGAAAGGGCTGGCGACCTCAAGGGAGTGCCAACCCTCAGATCCACTGATCATTCACGGCGGTGCGGTCCCCACCTTCATGCCCAGTGTTCAAGATGCCCCGTGGCTCGATCATCATCAGCGTGGCTTCGCCCTCGGCGGCCGTTCGGTGCTCTATGCCGCGAGGGATTACGTAGAGTTCACCGGGTGCTACATACACCGGGCCGTCTGGGAGATCGATGCGCAGGGTTCCTTCGAGTACCAGGAACGCCTCGTCGGTTTCGGGGTGGGAGTGCCAGATGAATTCGCCTTCGATGCGTACTACTTTGATTTGGTAGTCGTTCATTTCGGCGACGACGCGTGGGCTCCATTGTTGGTCGATTAGGGAGGCTTTTTGAGTGAGGTTTATGGGTTTTGTTGGGGGCTTTGGCTGGACCATGGCGGGGACTCGGGTGGGTGAGGAAGGCCAGGTTAGCGAATGGGAGGGAAGGAGAGCTTGAACGATCCTGCAAGTTGGTGAGGGAGGGGGACGATCACTTGTAAGGACGTGCTTGTCCGCTTTCGGCCGAAAGCAGCCTCTCGCGACATAAAATGATTGGCATACATCGTAAAACCGGGATCAGACTACAGGTCAAATTTACCCCCGCTTTTACGATGGTAGCCTGATCCCCTTTTTACGCTACAGCATCGGTAACCGGTCCAACGCACAAGTACGTTCTATTTTTGGCTCACTGGCCGTGGGCACGCGCACGCCCGAATCGACATTGAATATGTCGATGTAGCAACGGCCCAGCGAGCCCGGGACGTCGACAATCCCTCCCTTGATCACATAGCGTGCGCCCGGCGAAAATTCGCTGACAAACGCTACGCTGCATGAGCGATGGGCATTGGCCACGCCGTGCATTTCCAAGTGCAGCGGCTTGCCGGCTTCAATTGGGAAAAATCCCTCCGGCGTCGAGACATTCTTATAAACGGAAACCAACTGCTTCCCCGACTCAATCGCCACGGTTCTGCCGTATTTGCAGCCGATGGCAGGCGCCTGGACCAGAGTCACGCCGTTTCGATAATTTTCCATAGAGACCAGCTCGCTGCGGATCATCGCCTGGGGCGCCCCCGCAGGCACAAGGTATTTCGGCGCTGGGGCGCAGCCTGCAAGCAGCAGAACTGAACATAGGTAAAGAGGCTTCATAATTTCCTTATTAATGGCGGAAGATGCGACATCAACAGGCCTGCTCAATCAGAATGAGTCAAGCAATAAGTGAGAAGAACGAGCGTCTGACCAGGCCTGGAATAAAGGTGAATCGCCCCTGGTTTACTAGATAGGCGCAATGGCCGCATTTGGCCGATTGCGGCCTGACGGAGTATCCCTTACCTGTTGAGGCGTAAAAAGGAGCGGGGCATGATTTTATTTCCTCCGATCCTCACCTAATCCCAGTCTACCCGCCGGAAACCTTTCGCCACGGGTCCTGCCTTCAAGTCTCGACCGCTCCTGCTCTACCTTCCACCCTCGCCTCCAATCTAGCGACCGGACCTGATAATCCGAAAACAATAGGCTCACTTAACTAGGAGCTTAATCAATGAGCATTTCTGACCAGTCGCACCCTCGCAATCCCACAACCCACACCTCCACCCACATGGGAGGTGCTCAATGATCAACCCACCCCTTAACAAAACCCTCGGCGTCATCACCTTCTCCGCCTGCGGCAAACAGCCAAACCTCCACCACCTATTCCGCGTCAATTCTGGCGTACCCATTCGCGATGCCCTTGAGCATGCCTCCGAGCTTCTCCACTGTTCAAAAATGCTGGCATTGGATGCAGCCATGGACAAAAGCGCGGATCGCTATGCCTGGGCGGCACATTATTTGGGTGAGATGGCGAAGGCGGTGGTTGATGATTTTGGCGAATGGGATGTTGCCGAATGGGGTCACTGAGGAGGGTGAAGCGTTCGGTGTGTAGGCGGGTAATTTGATGGTGTTTGGGCTGGCGTCTTCGCAGGCAAGCCAGCTCCCACAGGAGACTGTGTTTCAAGGTACAGCAGGCGCCGACTGGTAATTTTGCTTGCCACCCACTTTTCTACAGACGAAAAAAAAGACCTTGAATTTCAAGGTCTTTCTTTAAGATGGTGCCCCGAGGGAGAATCGAACTCCCACTTCTTTCGAAAACGGATTTTGAATCCGCCGCGTCTACCAATTCCGCCATCAGGGCTCAATGGCGGCGAAGTATAGAGATGAGATTACCGTTGGTCAATCACGTTTCATGGTCTATTTTCACTATTTCCGCTAGACTTCCCGCCCCTGCTAGACGAACTCCATCATGCGCGTTGCTGACTTTACTTTTGAGCTCCCTGATTCGCTGATCGCTCGCCACCCTTTGGCCGAGCGTCGCGCCAGTCGACTGCTGACCCTGGACGGGGTGAGCGGTGCCCTCGCACACCGTCAATTCACTGATTTGCTTGAGCATTTGCGCCCAGGCGATTTGATGGTGTTTAACAATACCCGGGTGATTCCGGCGCGGCTGTTTGGCCAGAAAGCGTCCGGCGGCAAGCTGGAAATTCTGGTGGAGCGGGTGCTGGACAGCCATCGTGTGCTGGCCCATGTGCGTTCCAGCAAGTCGCCGAAACCGGGTTCGAGCATCCTCATCGATGGCGGTGGCGAGGCCGAGATGGTCGCGCGCCATGATGCGTTGTTCGAACTCAAGTTTGCCGAGGAAGTGTTGCCGTTGCTGGAGCGCGTCGGCCATATGCCGTTGCCTCCTTATATAGACCGCCCCGACGAAGACGCGGACCGCGAGCGCTATCAAACGGTGTACTCCCAGCGCCCCGGCGCGGTGGCCGCGCCCACGGCCGGGCTGCATTTTGACCAGCCGCTGCTGGATGCGATTGCCGCCAAGGGTGTCGAGAGCGCCTATGTGACCCTGCACGTGGGGGCCGGCACGTTTCAGCCGGTGCGTGTGGATAACATCGAAGACCACCATATGCACAGCGAGTGGCTGGAAGTCAGCCAGGAAGTGGTGGACGCGGTGGCGGCGTGTAAGGCGCGCGGCGGGCGAGTGGTTGCCGTGGGCACCACCAGCGTGCGTTCGCTGGAGAGTGCGGCGCGCGACGGCGTGCTCAAGCCGTTCAGTGGCGACACCGATATCTTTATTTTCCCGGGCCGGCCGTTCCATGTGGTCGATTGCCTGGTGACCAACTTCCATTTGCCGGAATCCACGCTGTTGATGCTGGTGTCGGCATTTGCCGGTTATCCGGAAACCATGGCCGCCTACAGGGCCGCCATCGACAATGGATACCGTTTTTTCAGCTACGGTGATGCGATGTTTATCACCCGTAACCCTGCGCCGACTGCTCCCAAAGAAGCGGGCCTTGAGGAACCACTATGAGTCGTATGTCGTTTGAATTATTGGCCACGGATGGCAAGGCTCGTCGTGGTCGCCTCACGTTCCCGCGCGGCACCGTCGAGACCCCGGCGTTCATGCCGGTTGGTACCTACGGCACCGTTAAAGGCATGATGCCCCGCGACATCGTTGCCACCGGCGCCGAGATCATTCTCGGCAACACTTTCCACCTGTGGCTGCGCCCAGGCACGGAGGTGATCAAGAAGCACGGCGACCTGCATGACTTCATGAAGTGGCAAGGCCCGATCCTCACCGATTCCGGTGGTTTCCAGGTGTTCAGCCTGGGCGCCATGCGCAAGATCAAGGAAGAGGGCGTGACCTTCGCCTCGCCGGTCGACGGTTCCAAGGTGTTCATGGGCCCGGAAGAGTCGATGCAGGTGCAGCGCGACCTCGGCTCCGACATCGTGATGATCTTCGACGAGTGCACGCCGTATCCAGCGGACGAAGACGTCGCGCGTATTTCCATGGAGTTGTCGCTGCGTTGGGCCCAGCGCTCGAAAAACGCCCATGGCGACAACACCGCCGCGCTGTTCGGTATCGTCCAGGGCGGCATGCATGAAAGCTTGCGCAAACGCTCGCTGGAAGGCCTCGACAAAATCGGCTTCGACGGCCTGGCCATCGGCGGTTTGTCGGTGGGCGAGCCCAAGCACGAGATGATCAAGGTGCTGGATTACCTGCCGGGCCTGATGCCTGCTGAAAAACCTCGTTACCTTATGGGTGTTGGCAAACCGGAAGATCTCGTTGAGGGTGTGCGCCGCGGTGTGGACATGTTCGATTGCGTGATGCCAACCCGTAATGCCCGCAATGGGCATCTGTTCATTGATACAGGCGTGCTGAAGATCCGTAACGCGTTCCATCGCCATGATGATTCGCCGCTGGATCCAACCTGTGACTGCTACACCTGCCAGAACTTCTCCCGTGCTTATCTGCACCATCTGGACAAATGCGGGGAAATGCTGGGTAGCATGTTGAATACCATCCACAATTTGCGTCACTACCAAGTCCTGATGGCTGGTTTGCGCGAGGCTATTCAACAGAGTACATTGGCCGCCTTCGTCGATGCCTTCTATGCCAAGCGCGGGCTCCCTGTGCCGCCCTTGGACTGAGTTTTCCGACCCTAAGATTCACTATTTGCAACTGGAGTGCTAAATGAGCTTTTTTATCTCTAACGCCATGGCTGACGCCGCTGCGCCTGCCGCTGCCGGCCCAATGGGCGGTGGTTTTGAGTGGATTTTCCTGGTCGGCTTCCTGGTCATCTTCTACCTGATGATCTGGCGTCCACAGGCCAAGCGCGCCAAAGAGCAGAAAAACCTGCTGGGCAGCCTGCAGAAAGGCGACGAAGTTGTGACCACCGGCGGTATCGCTGGCAAGATCACCAAGGTTTCCGATGCTTTCGTGGTTCTGGAAGTCTCCGACACCGTAGAAATGAAGTTCCAGAAAGGCGCCATCGCCGCCACGCTGCCAAAAGGCACGCTGAAAGCGATCTGAGTAACAACCTTTACCAATCGACGGGGCGCGCAAGGCGCCCCGCGTTATAAGCGGGCGGCGTGATGCTGAACAAATACCCTCTGTGGAAATACGTACTGATCCTGGCGGTGCTGGCGATCGGTTTTATTTATTCCGCTCCCAATCTTTACCCTGATGACCCTGCGATCCAGATCACTGGCGCCAGCACCTCGCTGCAAGTCAATCAGGCTGACCTGGAACGCGCGAGCAAAGCGCTGACCGACGCAGGTATCCAGGTAAAAGCGGCAACGTTGGCGGCTGATGCGAAGGGCGGCTTGTTGCGCCTGACCAAGGCAGAAGACCAATTGCCGGCCAAAGACGTTGTGCGCAAGGCCATGGGTGACGACTACGTTGTTGCGCTGAACCTGGCACAGACCACGCCAAAATGGCAGCGCAGCATTGGCGCGCACCCGATGAAGCTGGGTCTGGACTTGTCCGGTGGTGTTCACTTCCTGCTGGAAGTCGACATGGACAAAGCCCTCGACGCACGCCTGAAAGTCTACGAAGGCGACGTGAAGAGCCTGTTGCGCAAAGAGAAGTTGCGTTATCGCAGCCTGCCGCAGCTCAACGGTGCCATCCAGCTGGGCTTCTCTGATGAAGCGTCCCGCGAACAGGCCCGTGCGCTGATCCGCAAGAACTTCAACGATTTCGACATCGTACCGGCTGACCTCAACGGCCAACCTGTACTGCGTCTGGCGATGACCCCAGCCAAGCTGGCGGAAATCCGCGAATACTCCATCAAGCAGAACTTGACCACGGTACGTAACCGCGTCAACGAACTGGGTGTGGCCGAGCCGATTGTTCAGCGTCAGGGTGCCAACCGCATCGTGGTTGAATTGCCGGGCGTTCAGGACACCGCTGAAGCCAAGCGTATCCTGGGTAAAACCGCTAACCTGGAATTCCGCCTGGCGGCTGAACCGGGTGCTACCCGCGCCACGTCCGAAGAGTTTGAGTTCCGTGAAGGCAACCGTCCTCCTGCGTTGATCGAGCGTGGCTTGATCATCACCGGTGACCAGGTAACCGACGCTAAAGCCGGTTTCGGCGAGCACGGCACGCCTGAAGTGAACATCCGTCTGGATGGCCACGGCGGCGAACTGATGAGCCGCGCCACGCGCAGCAATGTGGGTCGCAGCATGGCGGTGATCTTCATCGAGCAGCGTCCGGTCACCACCTACACCAAGCAAATGGTGAACGGTGTTGAGAAAGACGTGCCGGTGCAGACCTTTAAAGAAGAGAAGAAGATCATCAGCCTGGCGACCATCCAGTCGCCGCTGGGTGCTCAATTCCGCATCACTGGCCTGAACGGCCAGGGCGAGTCGTCCGAGCTGGCGCTGCTGTTGCGTGCCGGTGGCCTGGCGGCGCCGATGTACTTTGCTGAAGAACGCACCATTGGCCCGAGCCTGGGTGCTGACAACATCACCAAGGGTGTCGACGCGGCCTTGTGGGGCATGCTGTTTGTGTCCCTGTTCATCATCGCCATCTACCGCTTCTTCGGCGTGATCGCCACTGTAGCCCTGGCGGGCAACATGGTGATGCTGCTGGCCTTGATGTCGCTGCTGGGCGCTACGCTGACCCTGCCAGGTATCGCCGGTATCGTACTCACCATGGGTATGGCGGTAGACGCCAACGTGCTGATTTTCTCGCGTATTCGTGAAGAGATCGCCAACGGCATGACGGTACAGCGTGCAATCAACGAAGGCTTCGGCCGGGCATTTACCGCGATTCTCGACTCCAACCTGACCACTCTGTTGGTCGGCGGGATTCTCTTTGCCATGGGCACTGGCCCCGTCAAAGGTTTTGCGGTGACCATGTCCCTCGGTATCTTTACCTCGATGTTCACGGCCATCATGGTGACCCGCGCAATGGTCAACCTGATCTTTGGCGGGCGTGACTTCAAGAAGTTGTGGATTTAAGGGGCTGCCATGTTACGTACAATCAACTTCATGGGCGTTCGCAACGTTGCGTTCGGCGTCACCGTGCTCCTCACCGTTCTGGCGTTGTTCAGCTGGTTCCATAAGGGCCTGAACTACGGTCTGGACTTCACCGGCGGTACGCTCATCGAGCTGACCTACGAGAAGCCGGCCGACGTTACCCTGGTGCGCAACGAGCTGGTCAAGGCCGGCTATCACGAAGCCATCGTGCAGAGCTTTGGGGCAACCACCGACCTGCTGGTGCGTATGCCTGGCGAAGACCCGCAACTGGGTCACCAGGTAGCCGAGGCCTTGCAGAAGGTCGGTGGCGACAACCCTGCGTCGGTCAAGCGCGTCGAGTTCGTGGGCCCGCAAGTCGGTGAAGAACTGCGCGACCAGGGCGGCCTCGGCATGCTGATGGCGCTGGTCGGCATCATGATCTACCTGGCCTTCCGCTTTCAGTGGAAGTTCGGCGTCGGCGCGATCGTTTCGCTGATCCACGACGTGGTAGTGACCGTGGGTATCCTGGCCTACTTCCAGATCACCTTCGACCTGACGGTGCTGGCGGCGGTATTGGCGATCATTGGTTACTCGCTCAACGACACCATCGTGGTATTCGACCGGGTTCGTGAGAACTTCCGTGTACTGCGCAAGGCGACGTTGATCGAGAACATCAACATCTCCACCACCCAGACCCTGCTGCGGACCATGGCGACGTCGATCTCCACGCTGCTGGCGATTGCGGCCCTGATGATCTTCGGCGGCGACAACCTGTGGGGCTTCTCGCTGTCGCTGTTCATTGGCGTACTGGCGGGCACCTACTCGTCGATCTACATCGCCAACGTGGTGCTGATCTGGCTGAACCTCAACAGCGAAGACTTGATTCCTCCTGCTGCTACCGGCAAGGAGGTCGACGACCGTCCTTGATGGAGGGTTGTTGATTGCTGTTACAAAAAAGGCACGAGTATTGAACTCGTGCCTTTTTTTTTGCTCCAAGGCTGGGTATAGCGCGGACGTTTCAGTCCGCTTGTGATGGTCAGGAGGTTCACGTGAACAAGTCGTTACTGGTTGGTGCGGTATTGGGTGCTGTCGGTGTGACTGCCGGGGGTGCTGTCGCCACCTACAGCCTGGTAAAAAGCGGCCCTGAGTATGCGCAAGTGCTGGCAGTGCAGCCGGTGAAAACCCAGATCAAAACTCCGCGCGAAGTCTGCAAGGATGTAGCGGTCACTCGGCAGAAGCCGGTGGAAGATCAGCATCAAATCGTCGGCACCGTGGTGGGTGCCCTGGCCGGTGGCCTGTTGGGTAACCAGGTTGGTGGTGGTAACGGCAAGAAGCTGGCGACTGTCGCCGGTGCGGTAGGTGGTGGTTACGCCGGTAACAAGGTTCAGGAAGGCATGCAGAACCGCGATACCTACACCACGACGCAGACTCGCTGTAACACCGTTAACGACATCAGCGACAAGGTTGTCGGCTATGACGTGCGATACACCTTGGACGGCAAGGAAGGTTCGGTGCGTATGGACCGTGACCCAGGTGGCCAGATTCCAGTAGATAAGGAAGGCCGCTTGGTGCTGGGCCAGAACCAGCAGTAATTCCAAGCTTGGTATAGATCCAAATGTGGGAGCGGGCTTGCTCGCGAATGCGGTGTATCAGTCAATATATTCAGCGACTGACACTCCGCTTTCGCGAGCAAGCCCGCTCCCACATTTGTTTTGTGTTGTTGCTGGAGTCACGACACGGCTAAATCCCAGGCATAAAAAAAGCACCCCTCGGGGTGCTTTTTTGTGCTCGCTCGCTTAGCGCTTCAGCGAAGCCGGCAGGTGCGGCTGGATGGCCGTCAGTACTGCTTTAAAGCATTTGGTGTTGCCCGCTACTACGTGGCCTTTTTCAAGGAAGTCGTGACCGCCGGTGAAGTCGCTCACCAAACCGCCGGCTTCCTGAATCAGCAGCGCGCCTGCAGCCATGTCCCACTCGGACAGGCCGGACTCCCAGAACGCGTCAAAACGACCGGCAGCCACGTAAGCTAGGTCCAGGCTCGCAGCGCCAGCGCGACGGATGCCGGCGGTCTGGCCAACCAGGGCGCGGAACATGCCCAGGTAGTTTTCCAGGTTGTCCATTTGGTCGTCACGGAACGGGAAGCCGGTGCCCAGCAGGGCGCCGTCCAGGCTGGTGCGACCGCTGACGCGCAGGCGACGACCATTCAGTTGGGCGCCACGGCCACGGCTGGCGGTGAATTCTTCCTGACGAACCGGGTCCAGCACAACAGCGTGTTCCAGGCGGCCGCGGTATTTACAGGCGATGCTCACGGCAAAGTGTGGGATGCCGCGCAGGAAGTTGGTGGTGCCATCCAGTGGGTCGATGATCCACAGGTAGTCTTCGCCTTCGCCGCTGCCCTTGTGCATGCCGGTTTCTTCACCGAGGATGCCGTGGGTAGGGTAGGCCTTGCGCAGCGCGTCGATGATTTTCTGTTCGGCGGCGCGATCCACCTCGGATACGTAATCCTTGGCGTCTTTTTCGTCGACCTTGATGGTATCCAGGCGCTCGATGGAGCGGAAGATCAATTCACTGGCGCTGCGGGCGGCGCGCAGCGCGATATTCAGCATGGGCTGCATGGATAGGTCACCTAAGGTTGTTAAAGAAAGCCGAGCAGTTTAGCAGAAACTTTCTTCAGGTGAAGGACGACGTTAGCTTTCATGGCATAACCTTAGGCTGTTCTGTAAGATTTGCTCCCCTTTCCTGTGTCCGAGAGCGCCTCCCTTGCTGCAAAACATTCGTGTCGTCTTGGTCAATACCAGTCATCCCGGCAACATCGGCGGGGTGGCGCGAGCCATGAAAAACATGGGGCTGACGCGCCTGGTGCTGGTCGACCCGCGCGTGTTCCCACACCACGAGGCTGATGCCCGTGCATCCGGCGCCAATGACCTGCTGGAAAACGCCCAGGTTGTCGCCACCCTGGAAGATGCCTTGGTTGGCTGCAACCTGGTGCTTGGCACCAGCGCCCGCGACCGGCGCATCCCCTGGCCATTGCTGGACCCGCGTGAGTGCGGCACCAAAGTGGTCGAAGAGGCTGCCGGCGGCGCCGAAATCGCCTTGGTGTTTGGTCGTGAAGATTCCGGCCTGACCAATGAAGAGCTGCAGCGATGTCATTACCACGTGCACATTCCATCAGACCCTGAGTTCAGCTCGCTGAACCTCGGGGCAGCGGTGCAGGTGTTGAGTTATGAAGTGCGTATGGCCTGGCTGGCCGCACAAGGTCAGCCGAGCAAAGTGGAAAAGGACGAAGTGGCGTCGACCAAAAGTGGCGAATTGGCCACGATGGATGAGCTGGAGCGGTTCTATGAGCACCTCGAGCAAACCCTGGTCGCCATTGAATTTCTCGATCCTGAAAAACCACGGCATTTGATGGCGCGCCTGCGTCGCCTTTACGGGCGCAGCTCGGTCAGCCGAGCGGAAATGAATATATTGCGTGGCATCCTCACGGAAACCCAAAAAGCGGCCCGTGGTGAGCTTCTTAAGCGGAAGGATTAAACATGTTCGAGCGTTTGCGAGAAGATATCCAGAGCGTTTTCCACCGTGACCCGGCGGCGCGCAATGCCTTTGAAGTGCTGACCTGCTACCCGGGCATGCACGCGATCTGGATTCACCGCCTGTCCGGCGCCTTGTGGGGCATGGGCTGGAAATGGCTGGCGCGGCTGGTGTCGAACTTCGGTCGCTGGTTGACCGGGATCGAGATTCATCCGGGGGCCAAGGTGGGGCGTCGCTTCTTTATTGATCACGGCATGGGCATCGTGATCGGCGAGACTGCGGAAATTGGTGATGACGTGACGCTGTATCAAGGTGTGACGTTGGGCGGTACCAGTTGGAACAAAGGCAAGCGTCACCCGACCTTGGGCGATGGTGTTGTGGTGGGGGCGGGCGCCAAGGTGCTCGGTCCGTTTACCGTCGGCGCCGGCGCCAAAGTCGGCTCTAACGCGGTGGTCACCAAGGCCGTGCCGCCTGGCGCCACCGTGGTCGGCATTCCTGGTCGCATCATCGTCAAGCCGGAAGTCGGTGACGAGCAGGAAGCCAAGCGTAAGGCCATGGCTGAGAAGATTGGTTTTGATGCTTACGGCGTCAGCGAAGACATGCCCGACCCGGTGGCTCGCGCGATTGGCCAGTTGCTGGATCATCTGCAAGCCGTCGACGGTAAGCTGGACGGCATGTGTGGCGCGCTGAAGGATTTGGGCAGCACGTACTGTGCGAAAGATCTGCCTGAGTTGCGCGAAGAAGACTTCGCCGAGATCAAGGACGAGGCTGCCACCAAAGCCAGCTGAAATTTCACGGCCGTCGCGCGTCCCCTGTGGGAGCGGGCTTGCTCGCGAAAGCGGAGTATCAGTCGACAGATTTATTGACTGATCCGCCGCTTTCGCGAGCCAGCCCGCTCCCACATTTGATCCTCAGCGGTCTCACGATTACTGCAAAGCCTGGTTCCCGCTGTTCCATCCCACCCCATCCTGCTATGATTCGCGCGCCCTTTTTACGGCTAATCCTGACTAAAGTACTAGGTCTTATAGTTGACTTAAATACTCGGGAATCGCATACTTGCTCCCATTCTGAAACACCTTGGTACTTGTCCATGAGACTGACTACAAAAGGCCGATACGCGGTAACCGCCATGCTGGATCTGGCCTTGCACGCGCAAACTGGGCCGGTGTCCCTGGCCGATATCTCCGAGCGCCAGGGCATTTCCCTGTCCTACCTCGAGCAACTGTTCGCCAAATTGCGCCGCAGCAACTTGGTCTCCAGCGTGCGTGGGCCGGGTGGTGGCTATCAGTTGTCCCGCGACATGCAGGGCATTCAGGTAGCTCAGGTAATCGACGCCGTTAACGAATCCGTCGATGCCACCAAATGCCAGGGCCTGGGTGATTGCCACGCCGGCGACACCTGCCTGACGCACCACTTGTGGTGTGACTTGAGCCTGCAGATCCATGAGTTTTTGAGTGGTATCAGCTTGGCTGATCTTGTGACTCGCCGTGAGGTGCAAGAAGTAGCCCAGCGTCAGGACCAGCGCCGATGCAATACCAAGGCGCCGCGTCTGGACAAGATTGAAGCGTCCGCCGTCGAGTGACAGCCGAAGAGCTAACGGCGCGCCAGCCAGCCTGATTTAGGAGAAAGTCCATGAAATTGCCGATTTACCTTGATTACTCAGCGACCACCCCGGTTGACCCGCGTGTCGCGCAAAAAATGAGCGAATGCCTGCTGGTTGACGGAAACTTCGGCAACCCGGCCTCCCGTTCCCACGTATTCGGCTGGAAAGCCGAGGAAGCGGTCGAGAGCGCTCGTCGCCAAGTCGCCGATCTGGTTAACGCCGACCCGCGCGAAATCGTCTGGACCTCCGGTGCCACCGAGTCCGACAACCTGGCAATCAAGGGCGCGGCGCATTTCTACGCGACCAAAGGCAAACACCTGATCACCACCAAGATTGAGCACAAGGCTGTCCTCGACACCATGCGCCAACTGGAGCGTGAAGGGTTTGAGGTGACTTACCTTGAGCCGACCACCGACGGTATCGTCACACCGGCCATGATCGAAGCAGCCCTGCGTGAAGACACCATCCTGGTTTCCGTGATCCACGTGAACAACGAAATCGGCACCATTAACGACATCGAGGCCATCGGCGAGCTGACCCGTTCCAAGGGCATCCTGCTGCACGTCGATGCTGCTCAGTCCACCGGCAAGGTCGATATCGACCTGTCGAAGCTGAAAGTCGACCTGATGTCGTTCTCTGCCCACAAAACCTACGGCCCTAAAGGCATCGGCGCGCTGTACGTGAGCCGCAAGCCTCGCGTGCGTATCGAAGCTGCCATGCACGGCGGCGGTCACGAGCGCGGCATGCGTTCCGGCACCCTGGCAACCCACCAGATCGTCGGCATGGGCGAAGCGTTCCGCGTAGCCAAGGAAGACATGGCTGCCGAAAACGTGCGCATCAAGGCCTTGAGCGATCGCTTCTACAAGCAGGTCGAGAACCTTGAAGAGCTGTACATCAACGGCAGCATGACTGCCCGTGTACCGCACAACCTGAATTTGAGCTTCAACTACGTCGAAGGCGAGTCGCTGATCATGGCGCTCAAGGACCTGGCGGTTTCGTCCGGTTCGGCCTGCACCTCGGCCTCCCTTGAGCCGTCGTACGTGCTGCGCGCCCTGGGCCGAAACGACGAACTGGCACACAGCTCGATCCGCTTTACATTCGGTCGCTTCACCACTGAAGAGCAAGTCGACTACGCCGCGCAGAAAGTCTGCGAAGCGGTCAACAAGCTGCGCGTTCTGTCGCCGCTGTGGGACATGTTCAAAGACGGTGTCGACATTTCCAAGATCGAGTGGGCGGCACACTAACTATAGAAGCCGCCACCCCAGCTCTGTAGGAGCGTGGCGGAAAACGCAGGCGTTTTTACAGGGTTCCAGAGCGGCCCTGATGAGTGAGGATTCAGTACCATGGCTTACAGCGAAAAGGTCATCGACCACTACGAAAACCCGCGCAACGTCGGCAAGATGAACGCGGAAGACCCTGATGTCGGCACCGGCATGGTCGGCGCTCCGGCGTGCGGCGATGTGATGCGCCTGCAGATCAAGGTCAACGAGGCTGGCGTTATCGAAGACGCCAAATTCAAAACCTACGGTTGCGGTTCGGCCATCGCCTCCAGCTCCCTCGCCACCGAGTGGATGAAAGGCAAGACCCTGGATGAGGCTGTGACTATCAGCAACACCCAGCTGGCCGAAGAACTGGCACTGCCGCCAGTGAAAATCCACTGCTCCGTACTCGCAGAAGACGCCATCAAGGCGGCCGTTCGCGACTACAAGCAGAAGAAAGGCTTGATCTAAGCATTTGGCGACGAGTAAGGAGTCAACGATGGCTATCAGCATGACAGAAGCGGCTGCGCAGCACATTCGCCGCTCCCTGAATGGGCGCGGTAAAGGTGAGGGGATTCGTCTGGGTGTTCGCACCACAGGCTGTTCCGGCCTTGCCTATGTGCTGGAGTTCGTCGATGAGGTGGTTGCGGAAGACCAGGTGTTCGAAAGTCACGGCGAAAAAGTGATCATCGACCCTAAAAGCCTGACCTACCTGGACGGCACCGAGCTCGATTTCGTCAAGGAAGGCTTGAACGAAGGCTTCAAGTTCAACAACCCCAACGTACGCGGTGAATGTGGCTGCGGCGAAAGCTTCAACATCTGAGGCTATTCGTGGGTACTCCTTGTCATTTCGCTTTATTCGAGCTGCAGCCGAGCTTTCGGCTGGACCTTGAGCAGCTTGCCACGCGCTACCGAGAGTTGGCGCGTGGAGTGCATCCGGACCGTTTTGCTGACGCTTCCGAGCGGGAGCAACGCTTGGCGCTGGAGCAATCGGCCAGCCTCAACGAGGCTTATCAGACGCTGAAAAACCCGCCCAAACGCGCGCGCTACCTGCTCGCGATGAAGGGTGGCGAGTTGCCAATGGAAGTCACGGTGCACGATCCGGACTTCCTGATGCAGCAGATGCAATGGCGCGAAGAACTCGAAGAGTTGCAGGACGAGGCCGATGTGGCTGGCGTCGCAGTCTTCAAGCGCCGTCTGAAAGTGGCCCAGGATGAGCTCAATGAAAGCTTCGCAGCCTGTTGGGATGATGCAGCGCAACGTGAACAGGCCGAACGCCTGATGCGGCGCATGCAGTTCCTCGACAAGCTCACCTACGAAGTGCGCCAGCTAGAAGAGCGCCTCGACGATTAACCCAGTGCTGCCCGTGATGCACGCCTGATAGACAGATAAGACCTGATTACCATGGCTCTACTGCAAATCGCCGAACCCGGCCAAAGCCCTCAACCGCACCAGCGTCGTCTGGCGGTCGGGATTGACCTGGGCACCACCAATTCCCTGGTTGCTGCCTTGCGCAGCGGCCTGTCCGAGCCGCTGCCCGACGCCGATGGCCAGGTCATCCTGCCGTCCGCCGTGCGCTATCACGCCGATCGCACCGAAGTCGGCGAGTCGGCCAAGCTGGCCGCGTCTACCGATCCGTTGAACACTGTGCTGTCGGTCAAGCGCCTGATGGGTCGTGGTCTGTCCGACGTCAAGCAATTGGGCGACCAGCTGCCGTACCGCTTTGTCGGCGGCGAATCCCATATGCCGTTCATCGACACCGTTCAAGGCCCGAAAAGCCCGGTGGAAGTGTCTGCGGACATCCTCAAGGTGCTGCGCCAGCGTGCGGAAACCACCTTGGGCGGCGAACTGGTCGGCGCGGTGATCACGGTTCCGGCATATTTCGATGACGCTCAGCGCCAAGCCACCAAAGACGCGGCAAAACTCGCCGGTCTGAACGTACTGCGCCTGCTCAACGAGCCGACCGCGGCGGCCGTGGCCTATGGCCTCGATCAGCATGCTGAAGGCTTGGTCGCCATTTACGACTTGGGCGGCGGCACTTTTGATATTTCGATTCTGCGCCTGACTGGCGGTGTTTTCGAAGTACTGGCCACCGGTGGTGATACAGCCCTTGGCGGCGATGACTTCGATCACGCCATTGCTGGCTGGATCATCAGCGGCGCCGGCTTGTCTGCCGACCTGGACCCGGGCGAGCAGCGCAGCCTGCTGCAAACCGCCTGCGCCGCTAAAGAAGCGCTGACTGACGCCGCAAGTGTTGAAGTTTCCTACGGTTCCTGGTCGGCCCAGCTGACCCGCGAAGCCTTCGATTCGTTGATCGAACCGATGGTCGCCCGCAGCCTCAGGGCCTGCCGCCGCGCCGTACGCGACTCCGGCATCGAGCTGGAAGACGTGGCGGCTGTGGTCATGGTCGGCGGTTCCACCCGCGTGCCACGTGTGCGTGACGCCGTGGCCGAAGCCTTCGGTCGCCAGCCACTGACTGAAATCGACCCGGACCAAGTGGTCGCCATTGGCGCTGCGATCCAGGCCGACACCCTTGCGGGCAACAAGCGCGATGGTGGCGAACTGCTGCTGCTCGACGTGATTCCGTTGTCTCTGGGGCTCGAAACCATGGGCGGCCTGATGGAGAAGGTGATTCCACGCAACACCACCATCCCCGTCGCTCGCGCCCAGGACTTCACCACGTACAAAGATGGCCAGACAGCCATGATGATTCATGTGCTGCAAGGCGAGCGCGAGCTGATCAGCGACTGCCGCTCTCTGGCACGTTTTGAATTGCGCGGTATCCCGGCCATGGTCGCGGGTGCGGCGAAAATTCGCGTGACGTACCAGGTGGATGCCGACGGCCTGCTCAGCGTCGCCGCGCGTGAATTGGCGTCGGGCGTTGAAGCGAGCATTCAGGTCAAGCCGTCTTACGGCCTGACCGACGGCGAAATCGCCAAGATGCTTAAGGACTCGTTCCAATACGCCGGTGATGACAAAGTCGCCCGCGTGCTGCGTGAACAACAAGTCGACGCCCAGCGCCTGCTCGAAGCCGTGCAGGGCGCGCTTGACGCCGATGGCGAACGCCTGCTGGACGCCGAAGAACGCATGGTCATCGACCTGCAAATGCAGGAACTGGCTGAATTGATGAAAGGCACCGATGGTTATGCCATCGAGCAGCAGACCAAACGTCTGTCGCAAGTGACCGATGCTTTTGCCGCCCGTCGCATGGACCAGTCGGTAAAAGCCGCCCTGGCGGGACGCAACCTGAATGAAATCGAGGAATAATTAATGCCGCAGGTCATTTTTCTGCCACACGCCGAGCATTGCCCGGACGGTATGGTTGTGGAGGCTGAGACCGGCAAGTCCATCCTCGAAGTTGCCCATGACCACCACATCGAAATCGAAAGTGCCTGCGGCGGTGTCTGCGCCTGCACCACCTGCCACTGCATCATCCGCGAGGGTTTCAACTCCCTGGAAGAAGCCGATGAGCTGGAGGAGGACTTTCTGGACCGCGCGTGGGGCCTTGAGGCGCAATCGCGTCTAAGCTGTCAGGCCAAGGTTGGGACCGAAGACATCACCGTCGAAATTCCGAAATATTCGCTCAACCATGCGGCCGAAGCGCCGCATTGATTCAAGGAAATGTCATGAGCCTGAAATGGGTTGATGTACAAGAAATCGCTATTCAACTTGCGGAAGCTCATCCCGAGGTCAATCCTCTTACTGTGAACTTCGTCAAGCTGCGCAACCTGGTAATGGCGCTGCCGGACTTCGACGACATCCCGGACCGGGGTGGCGAAAAGGTTCTGGAGGCGATTCAAGGCCTGTGGATCGAAGAAGCAGACTGAGCCGCCTTTTACGCAGTTAGGCAATACCCAATAACCCGCGTATAATTCGCGGGTTTAATTTTTCGTAAATTACCGTTTCTGGAGTTACACCATGGCTGTTCAACGTACTTTCTCCATCATCAAGCCTGACGCTGTTGCAAAAAACGTCATCGGCGAGATCACCACTCGTTTCGAAAAAGCCGGCCTGAAGGTTGTAGCTTCGAAACTCAAGCAACTGTCCAAAGCTGAAGCTGAAGGCTTCTACGCTGAGCACAGCGCTCGTGGTTTCTTCGGCGACCTGGTCTCCTTCATGATCTCCGGCCCTGTTGTTGTTCAGGTTCTGGAAGGCGAAAACGCTATCGCTCTGAACCGTGAGCTGATGGGCGCTACCAACCCTAAAGAAGCTGCTGCCGGCACCATCCGTGCTGATTTCGCTGAATCCATCGACGCCAACGCTGTACACGGTTCGGATTCCGAAGCCGCTGCTGCTCGCGAAATTTCGTACTTTTTCGCTGCTACTGAAGTAACCGCTCGCTAAGCATTGGCTTAAAGAGTGAGGGTGAATCCATGACTACATCGACTGTTAAAACCAACCTGCTGGGTCTGACTCAGCCGGAAATGGAGAAATTCTTCGACTCAATCGGGGAGAAGCGTTTCCGTGCCGGTCAGGTAATGAAGTGGATTCACCACTTTGGCGTCGACGATTTCGACGCCATGACGAACGTCAGCAAAGCCTTGCGCGACAAGCTCAAGGTTATTGCTGAGGTCCGTGGTCCCGAAGTTGTCAGCGAGGACATTTCCACCGACGGCACCCGCAAGTGGGTGGTGCGCGTGGCGTCCGGCAGCTGCGTCGAGACCGTGTACATTCCCCAAGGCAAACGCGGCACATTGTGCGTTTCGTCCCAGGCAGGCTGTGCCCTGGATTGCAGTTTCTGCTCCACCGGCAAGCAAGGCTTCAACAGCAACCTCACCGCCGCCGAAGTGATCGGCCAGGTGTGGATTGCCAACAAATCCTTTGGCAGCGTCCCGGCAACCGTCGACCGTGCCATCACCAACGTGGTGATGATGGGCATGGGTGAGCCGCTGCTGAACTTTGATAACGTCATCGCAGCCATGCACCTGATGATGGACGACCTGGGCTATGGCATTTCCAAGCGCCGTGTGACCCTGTCGACCTCCGGCGTGGTGCCGATGATCGATGAGCTGGCCAAGCACATCGACGTCTCCCTGGCGTTGTCGCTGCACGCACCAAATGACGCATTGCGTAACCAATTGGTGCCAATCAACAAGAAGTATCCGCTTAAGATGCTGCTCGAATCTTGCCAGCGTTACATGGCGACCTTGGGCGAGAAACGTGTGCTGACCATTGAGTACACCATGCTCAAGGACATCAACGACAAGGTCGAGCACGCGGTCGAGATGATCGAGCTGCTCAAGAACACCCCATGCAAGATCAACCTGATACCGTTTAACCCGTTTCCCCATTCTGGCTACGAGCGGCCGAGCAACAACGCCATTCGCCGTTTCCAGGATCAACTGCACCAGGCTGGCTACAACGTGACCGTGCGCACCACTCGTGGTGAAGACATCGACGCCGCTTGTGGCCAATTGGTAGGGCAGGTGATGGACCGCACCCGCCGCAGCGAACGTTATATCGCCGTGCGCGAACTTAACGCTGCTGAAGATTTGCCGCAAATTGCTGTGAATCGAATCTGAGAGAGGATCTCTATGCCCTTGCGCCTTGCGCTGCTTTTACTGCTTACCGGCCTCGTGGCCGGTTGTGTTTCATCGGGTTATGACAGCCCTTTGCACACCGATAAAGGCCGTGACGAGGCGCGAAGTGCCTATGTGCAACTGGGGTTGGGTTACCTGCGACAAGGCATGAGCGAACAGGCCAAGGTGCCGCTGAAAAAGGCCCTGGCGCTGGACGGCGACGATGCTGACGCCAATGCCGCGCTGGCCCTGGTGTTCCAGGCCCAGGCCGAGCCTGAACTTGCCGATCGCTATTTTCTGAAGGCCCTGGCCTCACGTCCTGCCGACCCGCGGCTGCTGAACAACTACGGCAGCTTCCTGTTCTCGCAGAAACGTTATGACCAGGCCGCCGCTTATTTCCAGCAAGCCTCCAGCGATACCCTCTACCCGGAGCGGTCGCGGGTGTTCGAGAACCTTGGGGTCACCTCGATTCGCCTCGGCCAGCGCGACAGCGCTCGCCAGCAACTGGAAAAAGCACTGCATTTGAATGGTCGTCAGCCTCGGGCATTGCTCGAAATGGCTGAGATGTCTTACGAAGACAGGCATTATGTGCCGGCACGTGACTATTACGAGCGTTTTAGCCTGCTCAGCGGGCAAAATGCACGTAGTCTATTGCTCGGCGTGCGCCTGGCCACGGTTCATGAAGAACGCGACACGGCCGCACGTTTTGGCCAGCAACTCGAACGACTCTATCCCGGTACGCCGGAATATCAGCAATACCTGTCGGAGCAATGATGAAAGCGGCGCACCCGGAAGTTGTAGCAGCTAATCGCGTAAACCCAGGCGAGACCTTGCGTCAGGCCCGCGAAAGCAATGGTTGGTCGCTGGCAGAAGTGGCCCTCAAGCTCAATTTGACCACGACGTCCCTGGGCAATTTGGAAACCGGCGCGTTCGATAAGCTGCCTGGGCATACCTTTGCTCGCGGCTATATCCGCGCCTACGCCAAATTGCTGGGCATTGATCAGGCTGTACTGGTTCAGCAATTTGACCAGTTCACCGGCACCGACTCCCAGGGCAGCAATGTGCACGGCCTGGGTCGTATCGAAGAGCCTGTGCGGGTTTCCCACACGATTTTGCGAATTGTCAGCCTGTTGCTGCTGGTTGCCGTGATTGGCGGCGGTTTCGTCTGGTGGCAAGACCAGGCGTCCCAGCGCAGCAAGGACTTGACCAGCAACGCCATGGAGCACGTCGAAGTCGAAAGCGCCGACGGCACCACCCAGATTCATCCACTGGATGAGCCGGAAGACCAGGCTGTTGTCGAAGGGCAGGCGGCGCCGCAAGCGCCGGTCACCGCCGAACAGCCAGCAACGCCAGAGGGCACTGCGCCAGCTGCGACTGCCGTGGTTCCTGCCCCGGCCGTCGCCGCCACCCCGACAACGCCTGTGGCTCCGGCCCATGCGCCAGTTGCTCCTGTGACTGCCGCGCCTGCTACCCCGGCAGCGCCAGCGATGTCGCCGCCTACCACGCCTGCATTGATCGCAGGTGACGGGCACCTCCAGATTACCTTCGTTGCCGACTGCTGGACGCAAGTCAGCGACGGCAACGGCAAAGTGCTGTTTAGCGGTCTCAAGCGTAAGGGAGATACGCTTGACCAGGGCGGCAAGCCTCCTTTGACGCTGCGTCTGGGCTATGCCCGAGGCGCGCAAGTGGCCTACAACGGCCAGCCTGTGGACGTGGCGCCGTTCACCAGTGGCGAGACCGCTCGCCTGAAGTTGGGACAATAGTCATGCACGGCGAATCTCCAATCAAACGTCGCGTATCGCGCAAAATTTGGGTCGGCTCGGTGCCGGTGGGTGGCGACGCCCCCATCGCTGTACAAAGCATGACCAACAGCGACACCAATGATGTGGCCGCCACCGTGGCCCAGATCAACCGTCTGGAAGCGGCTGGCGTCGACATCGTGCGCATTTCCGTACCGGACATGGACGCTGCCGAAGCCTTTGGCCGCATCAAGCAGCTGGTCAAGGTGCCGCTGGTTGCCGACATTCACTTCGACTACAAGATCGCGCTGCGTGTAGCCGAACTCGGCGTGGATTGCCTGCGTATCAACCCGGGCAATATCGGTCGTGAAGACCGTGTGCGTGCTGTGGTGGACGCTGCCCGTGACCGTGGCATCCCCATCCGCATCGGCGTTAACGCCGGTTCCCTGGAAAAAGACCTGCAAAAGAAGTACGGCGAGCCGACCCCGGCGGCGCTGGTTGAATCGGCGCTGCGCCACGTTGAGCACCTTGAACGCCTGAATTTCCAGGACTTCAAGGTCAGCGTAAAGGCCTCCGACGTGTTCATGGCGGTAGAAGCCTACCGCCTGTTGGCCAAGGAAATTGTGCAACCGTTGCACCTGGGTATTACTGAAGCGGGCGGTTTGCGCTCAGGCACAGTGAAATCTGCGGTGGGTCTCGGTATGCTGCTCGCCGAAGGGATTGGCGATACTATCCGCATCTCCCTCGCGGCAGACCCCGTAGAGGAAGTGAAAGTCGGTTACGACATTCTCAAATCCCTGCGTTTGCGTTCCCGTGGTATCAATTTCATTGCCTGCCCGAGCTGCTCGCGGCAGAACTTCGACGTGGTGAAAACCATGAACGATCTGGAATTGCGCCTCGAAGACCTGCTGGTGCCGCTGGATGTTGCGGTGATCGGTTGCGTGGTCAACGGGCCGGGTGAAGCCAAAGAGGCCCATGTAGGCCTGACCGGCGGTACACCGAACCTGATTTACATCGACGGCAAGCCGGCGCAGAAGTTAACGAATGAAAATCTGGTGGATGAGCTCGAAAGACTGATCCGCCAGAAAGCGGCCGAAAAGGTCGCAGCTGACGCAGCGCTGATCGCGCGCGGCTGATTGAACGAATTTAAGGATTAGATGTGAGCAAGTCTCTGCAAGCCATTCGTGGCATGAACGACATCCTGCCGGAGCAGACGCCACTGTGGCGCTACTTCGAGAACACGGTCGCGCGCCTGCTGGATAACTACGGTTATAAGCAGATTCGCATGCCGATTGTCGAGTTTACCGAGCTGTTCAAGCGCTCCATCGGTGAAGTGACCGACATCGTCGAAAAAGAGATGTACACCTTTGAAGACCGCAACGGCGACTCCCTGACCCTGCGTCCGGAAGGTACCGCTGCATGCGTGCGCGCTGTGCTTGAGCATGGTCTCACCGGTGCTGGCCAGCCACAGAAGCTGTGGTACATCGGCCCGATGTTCCGCCATGAGCGCCCACAGAAAGGCCGTTATCGTCAGTTCCACCAGATCGGCCTGGAAGTATTCAACATCGAAGGGCCGGACATTGACGCCGAGCTGATCGTGCTGACCTGGCGCCTGTGGGGCCTGCTGGGCATCCGCGACGCCGTCAAGCTCGAACTCAACAGCCTGGGCACCAGCGAATCCCGTGGCCGCTACAAGGTGGCACTGGTCGAGTATCTGTCTGCCCACCTCGACAAGCTGGACGAAGACAGCCAGCGCCGTCTGAAAACCAACCCGTTGCGCGTGCTGGACACCAAGAACGCCGACACCCAAGCCGTACTGGTCGACGCGCCGAAAATGGCCGACTACCTGGACGACGAATCCCGCACGCACTTCGAGGGCCTCAAGGCTCGCCTGGACGCAGCGGGTATTCCCTTCGTGATCAACACGAAGCTGGTGCGCGGCCTCGATTACTACAGCAAGACCGTGTTCGAGTGGGTCACCGACAAACTCGGCGCCCAGGGCACCGTGTGCGCCGGTGGCCGGTACGACGGCCTGGTTGAGCAAATGGGCGGCAAGCCGACCACGGGCGTGGGCTTTGCCATGGGCATCGAGCGCCTTATTTTGCTGCTCGAAACCCTGGAGCAAGTCCCCGAAGAAATTTCCCGTCAGGTGGATGTTTACCTGTGCGCCTTTGGCGAGGCCGCCGAATTGGCTGCCCTGGCCTTGAGCGAACAGGTGCGCGACCAACTGCCAAACCTGCGCCTGCAAGTCAATGCCGGCGCCGGCAGCTTCAAGAGCCAGTTCAAGAAGGCCGACAAGAGCGGTGCGCTGTATGCGCTGATCCTCGGCGATGACGAGTTGGCCCAGCAAGTGATAGGTTTCAAACCCCTGCGTGGCCAGGGCGAGCAACAGAACATTGCCTTTGATGCGCTCGCCGCGCACTTGGCCACCTGCGTCGTGCAGGGTTGAAGCTGTCGAACAGCCGAATTTAGCGATTAAGGAGTATTGGGGTGTCGAGTACTGATGATGATCAACTGGCCGAGTTCAAGGACTGGTGGCAGCGTAACGGCAAGCCTCTGGTTACTGGCGGTCTGCTGGCTTTAGTGGTGGTGTTCGGCTGGCAAGCCTGGCACAAGTATCAGGCCAACCAGTCTCAGGGCGCCTCGATCCTCTATCAGCAATTGCTGGAAACCACGCTGACGCCCGATGGCAAGCCTGACCCTGCTCAGGTTGCAGACCTGGCGGGCAAGCTGAAAAACGAATTCGGCGGTAGCACTTACGCCCAGTACGGCAGCCTGTTCGTCGCGAAAGTCGCGGTCGACACCGGCAAGCTGGATGACGCAGCCACCGAGCTGAAGGCCATCGCCGACAAGCCGACCAACCCGACCCTGGGTGAAATCGCACGTCAGCGCCTGGCGCAGGTATTGGCGGCACAGAATAAGGCTGACGAAGCACTCAAACTGCTCGACGGCGATGCTGACAAGGCATTTGTGGCCACTCGTGAAGAGCTCAAGGGCGACCTGTTGGTCCAATTGGGTCGTACCGATGAAGCCCATGCTGCGTACCAAAAAGCCAAGGCGGCGCTGTCTGATGAAGCGGCGGTCGGTGGCTTACAAATCAAGCTCGACGACTTGGCCAAAGGGGATGCGTGACGTGATCCGTTGGAAACATGCAGCATTGCTGGCTCTGGCCGTTTTGGCCGCGGGTTGCAGCAGCAACAGCAAAAAAGAACTGCCTCCGGCCGAGCTGACCGCTTTCAAGGAAGAAGTGGTCCTGCAAAAGCAATGGAGCCGCTCCGTCGGTGACGGCCAGGGCGATCTCTACAACCTGTTGCAGCCGGCAATCGACGGCGACAACATCGTGGCCACTGACTCCACTGGCGTCGTTATGGCCATGGATCGCATGAACGGCGACGTGAAGTGGAAGAAAGACCTCGACCTGCCGGTGTCCGGCGGTGTGGGTGTCGGCTACGGCATGGTGCTGGTCGGTACGTTGAAAGGCGACGTGGTTGCTCTGGATTCGGCCACCGGTGAAGAGAAATGGCGCGCTCGCGTGACCAGTGAAGTACTCGCAGCGCCCGCCACCAACGGCGACATCGTTGTGGTTCAGACCCAGGATGACCGTGTGATCGGTCTGGATGCCGCTACCGGCAACCAGCGCTGGTTGTATGACAGCACCCCTGCGGTACTGACCTTGCGCGGCACCAGTGGTCCGATTGTGACCAATAATCTGGCCGTGGCAGGTCTGTCGACCGGTAAAGTAGTCGCCCTGGACACCCAGAACGGCGTGCCGGCCTGGGAAACCCGTGTGGCCATCCCGCAAGGTCGTTCCGAACTGGACCGCGTAGTGGACATCGACGGCGGCTTGCTGCTGTCGGGTGAAACCATCTACGTCGCCACCTATCAGGGCCGCGTTGCCGCTCTGGACCTGCAAACCGGCCGCATTAACTGGCAGCGTGATGCTTCCAGCTATGCCGGTGTCGCCCAAGGGTTTGGCAGCGTCTACGTAAGCCTTGCTTCCGGCACCGTTGAAAGTGTCGACGAGCGTTCCACCACTGCACTGTGGAGCAACGACTCCCTGGCCCGTCGTCAACTGTCGGCCCCGGAAGTGTTCTCCAGCTACGTAGCGGTAGGTGACTTCGAAGGTTACCTGCACCTGCTGAGCCAGGTAGACGGTCGCTTCGTGGGTCGCGAGCGTATCGACAGCGACGGCCTGCGTACTCGTCCGCTGGTCGTGGGTAACATGCTTTATGTGTTTGGCAACAGCGGCAAGCTGGAAGCCCTTACCATCAAGTAAGCACTATGCTTGGGGTAACACCCAGGCGGCCCCGCTTCGGCGGGGCATGCGGCATTTATTATGCTGCCCCGAGCACCAGCCGCTGCCTTGCAGCGGCTTTTGTATTTTCTGAAATAACGAAGTGGAGAGCCGCATGGTTCCCGTAATCGCCCTGGTGGGCCGACCTAACGTCGGCAAGTCCACCTTGTTCAACCGCCTGACCAGGACTCGCGACGCCATCGTCGGCGACTTGTCCGGTCTGACCCGTGATCGCCAATACGGTGAGGCAAAGTGGCAAGGGCGCTCCTATATTCTGGTCGACACCGGTGGTATTTCCGGTGACGAACATGGCATGGACGAAAAAATGGCCGAGCAGTCGCTGCTGGCCATTGAAGAAGCCGATGTTGTTCTGTTCCTGGTAGACGCCAAAGCCGGTTTCACTGCGGCTGACCAGATGATCGCGGAGCACTTGCGCAAGCGTAACAAGCGCTCCTACGTGGTCGCCAACAAGGTCGATAACATCGACCCGGAAATGGCCCGCGCCGAATTCGCGCCATTGGGCATGGGGCACGCGATTCCAATCGCCGGTGCTCACGGCCGTGGCATCACCCAGATGCTGGAAATCGCCCTGAGCGATTTCCCGAAGGACGAAGAAGAGCCGGAAGACGGCGAAGAAGAGATCGTTGCCGAAGGTGAGGAAGCCAAGCGCATTCCTGGCCCGAGTGAAAAAGACGGTATCAAGATCGCTATCATCGGCCGCCCGAACGTCGGCAAGTCGACGCTGGTTAACCGCATGCTCGGTGAAGACCGGGTTATCGTGTACGACGAGCCCGGCACCACCCGCGACAGCATCTACATCCCGTTCGAACGTAACGAGGAAAAGTACACGCTGATCGACACCGCCGGTGTGCGCAAGCGCGGCAAGATCCACGAGGAAGTTGAAAAGTTCTCGGTGGTCAAAACCCTGCAAGCGATCAAAGACGCCAACGTGGTGATCTTTGTGATGGACGCCCGCGAAGGCGTGGTCGACCACGACCTCAACCTGCTGGGCTTTGCCCTGGAAGCCGGTCGTGCATTGGTTATCGCGATCAACAAGTGGGACGGCATGACGCCGAGCGAGCGCGATTTCGTCAAGATCGAGCTGCAGCGTCGCCTGTTCTTTGTTGAGTTTGCCGATATCCACTTTATCTCGGCACTGCACGGTACCGGCGTGGGCAACCTCTACGCGTCCGTACAGAACTCGTTCAAGTCTGCGGTCACCCGCTGGCCGACCAACCGTCTGACCCAAATCCTGGAAGACGCAGTTGGCGATCACGCACCGCCGATGGTCAACAACCGCCGGATCAAGCTGCGTTACGCCCACTTGGGTGGTGCCAACCCGCCGATTATCGTGATCCACGGTAACCAGATCGAGAAGGTGCCAAAGTCTTACGTGCGTTACCTGGAAAACACTTACCGCCGTGTCTTGAAGCTGGTCGGTACGCCGATCCGCATCGAGTTCAAAGGTGGCGAGAACCCGTACGAAGGTAACAAGAACAGCCTCACCGACCGCCAGGTAAACAAAAAGCGCCGGATGATGACGCACCACAAGAAAGCCGACAAAAAGCGCCGCGACAAGCGCTGATTTCGACGCCGCAAAAAGGGCTCTTTACGAGCCCTTTTTTGTGCGCGTCAGTTTGTGCCTTGACCCGATACAGCGGGCAGCTTAAAACTTGGGGCTCATTTGCAGGGGCCACCGATGATCACCAGCAAGCTGCCGAATGTCGGCACGACCATTTTCACCACCATGTCGCAACTCGCCGCTGAAACGGGAGCGCTTAACCTGTCTCAGGGCTTTCCGGATTTCAATGGCCCCCAAGGCCTGCTCGATGCGGTCGGCAAACATGTGGCCAGCGGGCACAACCAATATTCGCCGATGACCGGCCTGCCAGCGTTGCGTCAGCAGGTGGCGGCCAAGATCGCCCGCAGCTACGGCGCCACGGTGAATCCCGACAGCGAAGTGACCATCACCCCGGGTGCCACCGCCGCGATCTTCTGCGCTATTCAGGCGGTGATTCGTAACGGCGATGAAGTCATCGTGTTCGACCCCTGCTACGACAGCTATGAGCCCTCCGTCGAGCTGGCCGGCGGTCGTTGCGTGCATGTGCAACTGAGCTTGAACGGCTTCGCGCTGGACTTTGAGCAGATCAAGGCCGCGCTGTCGCCACGCACGCGCATGATCGTCCTCAACACCCCGCATAACCCCACCGGCGCGCTGATCAGCCGCGCCGAACTGGACGGGTTGGCCGAACTGATCCGCGACCGTGATATCTACCTGGTCAGCGACGAGGTCTACGAACACTTGGTGTTCGACGCAGTGCCCCACGTCAGCGTGCTGGCCCACGAAGAGCTGTATCAGCGCGCCTTCGTGGTCAGCTCCTTCGGCAAGACTTACCACGTCACCGGCTGGAAAACCGGCTACGTGGTCGCGCCACCAGCCCTGACCGCCGAGCTGCGCAAAGTGCATCAGTACGTTAACTTCTGCGGCGTGACCCCGTTGCAGTTCGCATTGGCCGACTTCATGGCCGACCACCCGGAACACGTCGAGCAACTGCCAGCCTTCTATCAGGCCAAGCGCGACCTGTTCTGCGACCTGTTGGCGCCGTCGCGCTTCAGCTTTACCCGCGTGACCGGCACTTATTTCCAGCTGGTGGATTACTCACAGATTCGCCCGGACCTGGATGACGTCGCCATGTCGCTATGGATGACCCGCGAGCACGGCGTGGCGACCATTCCGGTCTCGGTGTTCTATCAGCACCCACCCCAAGGCCAGCGCCTGGTGCGCCTGTGCTTTGCCAAACGCGAGGAGACGCTGCAGCACGCGGCGGAGAAACTATGCGTGATCTGAGTCAACTGCCCGACCTTAACATCGCCCTGGTCCAGACCAGCCTGGCGTGGCATGACCGTCAGGCCAATCTTGAGCATTTCGAACTGCTGCTGGAGCAGGCCAACGGCGCCGACCTGATCGTGTTGCCGGAGATGTTTACCACTGGCTTCTCGATGGATTCTGAGACCCTCGCCGAGCCGGAGCGTGGCCCGACCTATCATTGGCTTCAGGCTCAGGCGACAAAGTACGCCGCGGTGATCACCGGCAGTGTGATCATCCGGGCCGCCGACGGCAGCCACCGTAACCGCCTGCTGTGGGCGCGGCCGGACGGCGAGGTGTGGCATTACGACAAACGCCACCTGTTCCGCATGGCAGGCGAACACGATCACTACACCCCCGGCGAGCGCCAGGTGCAGTTTGAGTTGAAAGGCTGGCGCATTCGTCCGCTGATTTGCTACGACCTGCGCTTCCCGGTGTGGAGCCGCGATGCACAAGACACAGACCTGCTGTTGTACACCGCCAACTGGCCAGGTGCGCGGCGTCTGCATTGGAACCGCTTGTTGCCCGCGCGGGCCATCGAAAACCTGTGTTACGTGGCGGCGGTGAATCGGGTAGGGACGGACGGCAAAGGCTTCGCTTACACTGGGGACAGCCAGGTGCTGGATTTCCAGGGTGAAACCTTGCTGAGTGCGGGGGAGGCGGATGGGGTGTTTCAAGTGAGCCTGAATGCGGCGGAGCTGGCGGCGTATCGCACCAAGTTCCCGGCCAATCTGGATGCTGATAGTTTTCAGTTTGTCTGATAGACCGCTTTCGCGAGCAAGCCCGCTCCCACATTTGGACCGCATTTCTCCAGGAAGGATGCGGTCAAAATGTGGGAGCGGGCTTGCTCGCGAAGAGGCCTTCAACACCACCGCAAATCTCAAACTTAACAAAAAGGCCCTGGGTTCTCACCCAGGGGCCTTCTGCATTTCAGCAGTCAGTTACGCCGCTTTTGCTTCCAGCTGGCTCAACGATCGGTTCAGCGCACTGAACAGTGCCTTGAAGCTGGCCGTGGTGATGTTTTCATCAATGCCCACACCATGCACCGGACGCTCGCCGTTCACACGCAGCTCGATGTACGCCGCCGCTTTGGCATTCGTGCCCGCACCAATCGCGTGCTCGTTGTAGTCCATGATCTCCACACCAATCGGCAGGCCCGCCACCAGTGCTTCCAGCGCACCGTTGCCTTTGCCTTTCCAGTGCAGGTTGGTTTCGCCCTGGCCTTTGCCCGAGACTTCCACTTCTACAAAACTGTTACCGTTTTCTTCCTGCAGGCGATGGCTGACCAGCGCGTACGGGGTGTTGGCTTGCAAGTATTCACGCTGCAACAAGGCGTAGATCTGCGGTGCGGTCATTTCCAGGCCGACGCGGTCGGTTTCGGCCTGCACCACTTGGCTGAACTCGATCTGCATGCGGCGCGGCAAGCTGATGTCGTATTCCTGCTCCAGCAGGTAGGCGATGCCGCCTTTACCCGACTGGCTGTTCACACGAATCACCGCCTCGTAGCTGCGGCCGATGTCGGCAGGGTCGATCGGCAAGTACGGCACTTCCCACAGGGTGTCGTCCTTCTGCTGAGAGAAGCCCTTGCGGATTGCGTCCTGGTGGGAGCCAGAGAACGCGGTGTGCACCAGGTCGCCGACGTACGGGTGACGTGGGTGCACCTGGATCTGGTTGCACTCCTCGACGACTTTGCGCACGCCGTCGATGTCGGAGAAGTCCAGTTGCGGGTCGAGGCCCTGGGTGTACATGTTGAGTGCCACGGTGACCAGGTCGACGTTGCCGGTGCGCTCGCCGTTGCCGAACAGGCAGCCTTCGACTCGGTCGGCGCCGGCCATCAGGCCCAGCTCGGTAGCGGCCACGCCAGTACCACGGTCATTGTGGGTGTGCAGGCTGATGATCACGCTGTCACGGCGGTTGATATGACGACCGAACCACTCAATCTGGTCGGCGTAGATGTTCGGTGTAGCACACTCAACAGTGGCCGGCAGGTTGAGGATCATCTTGTGCGAAGGCGTCGGGTTCCACACTTCGATCACCGCGTCACAGACTTCCTTGGCGAACTCCAGCTCAGTGGCGCTGAACGTCTCCGGGGAGTATTCGAAGGTCCACTGGGTTTCCGGTTGCTGAGCGGCGTATTTGACGAACAGCTTGGCCGCGTTGACCGCGATAGCCTTGATGCCGTCCTTGTCCTGATTGAACACGATGCGGCGGAACGACGGCGACGTGGCGTTGTACAGGTGCACGATGGCTTTTTTGGCGCCGCGCAGGGATTCGAAGGTGCGCGCGATCAAGTCTTCACGGCCCTGGGTCAGCACCTGAATGGTGGTGTCCTCGGGGATGTGGTTGTCTTCGATCAGGGTGCGCACGAAGTCAAAGTCGGTTTGCGACGCGGCCGGGAACGACGCTTCGATTTCCTTCACGCCTACCGCTACCAGGGTCTTCCAGAAGCGCAGCTTTTTCGCGGCATCCATCGGCTCGATCAGCGACTGGTTGCCATCACGCAGGTCGGAGCTGCACCAGATCGGCGCTTGGGTGATGGTCTTGGACGGCCAGGTGCGGTCCGGGATATCGATGGTCGGGAACGCGCGGTACTTCGAAGACGGGTCTTTGAGCATGCTCATCGGGAAATCCTTTGCTGTAGGGGCCGAGAAAAGGCGGCCTGCCGTGAAACTGTTTTTGGGGATGAAGCTGGGGACGAGGCAGATCGATTCAGCCTGGCAGTCGTGCGCTGACGAGGCACAGGCTGCGGTGCTGGCGGAGCTGAATGAGGGTGTGAGAGGTTTTCATAAGCTCAACCCTAACCGCCGGGGTGAAAGATGGCAAGCAGTCGAGAAAAATTGAGAGAAGTTCTGTTGTTTGCTTATGGGGCGAGATTTTATTGCTGTAAATTTCAATAGTTCATGTTTTGTTTGCGTAGCATTTGCCAGCTGCGCAATAGAGTCGACTGGTCTGGCGCCATCGCAGGCAAGCCAGCTCCCACAGTGAAGGGTGTTCCCATGTGGGAGCCGGGCTTGCCCGCGATGAGGCCAGTTGTCTCACCCTGCCTATCAGGGCTGGAACGCGCCGATAAAGATCGCCGGGTCCACCCGGGCGTCGTTGAGGCTGATGTTCCAATGCATGTGCGGCCCGGTCGCACGGCCCGTGGAGCCGACCTTGCCGACCACCGCGCCGCGTGCCAGTTGGTCGCCGACTTTCACGTCAATCTTCGACATGTGACAGAACATGCTGATAAAGCCCTGGCCATGGTCGACAAACACGGTGTTGCCGTTGAAGAAGTAGTTGCCGGTCAGGATCACCTTGCCGGCTGCCGGGGTCTTGATGGGCGTGCCGGCACCGACCGCAAAGTCCAGGCCCGAGTGCGGGTTGCGCTCCTCGCCATTAAAGAACCGGCGTACGCCAAACTTGCTCGACAGCGGCCCGTTCACCGGCTTATCCAGCAGCAAGTTACTTGGCGTGTTCGGGCTGAAGCTGCGATACGCCTTGAGCTGTACTGCCAGTTCACCCTCAATGCGCTTGAGTTGCGCCGGGGCCGGGTTCACCTGGCTTTTGTTCTTCAGGGTGATGTGCTGCTCGGGGTATTTCTTGAACCCCACCACGAACGGCAGGTTTTGCGCGCCACTGCTGATGCGTTCGGTACCGGGTTTGGTGGTGAGCGGAATCCCCACAATCGCCAGCCAGTTGTTCTGTTCCTTCACCACCAACACCGGCCGGTTCAAGTACGTCGCTTTGGGCGCCGTCGCCGCTGTACCCAGGTCGACCACCGCAACACCGCCAGGCACCGGCTTGTTCAGCAGGCGCGTGATGTAGCTGTCGGCGTGGGCGTTAAAGGTCAGGCAAACGAGCATCAACAAGCTGAGAAAACGTGGCATCAATCAATCCAGTAGCGAAAGGGTGACGGGCGTCAGGTGGTTATCTTCCACCCGCACCTGCAATTGGCCTTCACCGAGGCGCGCGGTCAGGCGCTGGCCGGTGTGGGTTTGCGCGGCGTTGCGAATGGCCTGGCCGCGCTCGTCCAGCAAGATGCTGTAACCACGGCCCAGCGTTGCCAGCGGGCTGACCACGTGCAGCGTTTGCACCTGGCTTTGCAGTTGCAGACGACGCGCCTTGAGGCCTTCGCGCATGACGCGGGGCAGGCGTTCGGCGAGGCTGTCCAGGCGTTGGCGCAGCAGGGCCAACTGGCGGCCGGGGTGTTGGCCGGCGAGGCGGGTCTCCAGGCGGATCAGGCGTTCGCGGCGGGTATTCAGGCTGCGCTCGAAGGCGCGGCGCAGGCGCATGTCCAGGTCATCCAGGCGCTGGGCTTGCTGACGCAGGCGCTCGCCGGGGTGACGCAAACGACGGGCCATGCCTTCCAGGCGCAGGCGGTCGTGGGTCAGGCGGTTGCGCATCAGCATCACCAGACGGCGATGCAGGTTTTCAACCTGGCGCGTCAGGTGGCTGGAGTCCGGCGCTAGCAATTCAGCGGCCGCGGAGGGCGTCGGGGCGCGGATATCGGCCACAAAGTCGCTGATTGAAACGTCGGTTTCATGCCCGACGGCGCTGACAATAGGCGTGACGCACGCGTCTATGGCGCGTGCGACCGCTTCTTCGTTGAAGCACCACAGGTCTTCCAGCGAGCCGCCGCCTCGGGCCAGGATCAAGGCGTCGAAACCACGCGCGTCGGCGAGTTTCAGCGCCCGCACGATCTGCGGGATCGCCTCCCGGCCTTGTACGGCGGTCGGGATCAGTGTCAGTTCAACGTTCGGCGCCCGGCGACGGAATACGCTGATGATGTCGCGAATCACCGCGCCGGTCGGCGAACTGATGATGCCAATGCGCCGAGGGTGCGCCGGCAGCGGCACCTTGCGCTCGGCACTGAACAGGCCTTCGGCGCTGAGTTTTTCCTTCAGCGCATCGAACGCCAAACGCAGCGCGCCGTCACCGGCGGGCTCCACGGTATCGAGGATCAGTTGATAATCGCCACGGCCCTCAAACAACGAGACCTTGCCGCGCACCTTCACCGCCAAGCCGTCTCTCAAGGCCTGGCGAACCCGCGCGGCATTGTTGCGAAACAGCGCGCAACGCACTTGGGCGCCGCTGTCCTTAAGGGTGAAATACACGTGGCCGGACGCCGGGCGGGCGAGGTTGGAGATCTCGCCTTCGACCCAGATATTGGTGAACACGTCTTCGAGCAACACCCGCGCGCGGCCGTTGAGTTGGCTGACAGTCAGGACTTCGCGGTCCAGGTTTAAGCGGGCAAAAGGATCTTTAATCATGGGCGGCAGTTTATAGGCATTCGTGCAGCGTTTGACAGAACTGCTCTACGAGCGCGCTGGGCGCCTGCGCGCAGGCCAGGGCCACGGTGCTCAGGCAGTCCGGGTCGGCCAGGGGCAGAAAGTGCACGCTGGCGGGGGCGATGTCCCTCATGGATTTTGGTAACAAGGCAATACCGAAGCCAGCCTGAATCAGCTGCAGCTGGGTGGTTTTGCGCGACATCACTCGCGCCGCCTTGGGGAAAAATCCCGCTCGCATGCACAACTCGGCTGACAGATAACTCAGACCACCGCGTTGCGGATGGGGGATCGAGATAAACGCTTCGCCCTTGAGTTGATCCCATTCAATCGGCGCTTGGCTGAGCGCCAACGGGTGCTTCGGCGGCACCGCCAGCAATAGTTGCTCACTGAATAAAGGCACCACGCGCACACCCTCACGCTGGCGCAATACCGGCAGGCGCAACAGCCCGACCTCCAGGCGACCGTCGGCAATTTCCTCCAGTTGCGCTTCAGAGGAGAGTTTGACGATGTCCATCGACACGCCGGGGCAGCGCTCCAGCCAGGTGCTGATGCCGTGCAGCAAAGGCCCGCTCATCGGCACCGTACTCGAATGGCTAAGGCGCAAGGTACCCCGCTGGCCATTGCCCACTTGGGTGGCCATCTCGCTGGCCTTGAGCAATTCGCTGAGCAGGTTGCGTGCTCGTGGATAAAAGGCTTCACCTGCCGCCGTCAACCGAGGCTGGCGCGCGGTGCGTTCGAACAAGGGCGTTTGCAGCTGGTTTTCCAGCTCCTTGATTTGTCGGCTCAGGGCCGATTGCGCCACAAACAGACGCTCAGCTGCGGCGGTGAAGCTGCCGCTGTCGGCAATTTCGACGAAGTAACGCAGTTGGCGGGTGGAGATCACGCGTCATGCCTTTTTGAGATGGGTGAAGGGCTTTGAAGATATTAGCCGCAACACTCGACGATAGCTAAAGTGAGCCCCATCTCTTTCAAGGAATAAACCATGAGCCCAGTTGAGCTGATGAGCCAGTGGTCGTTTAGCGGCGTGGACTGGCTGGTGATCGGCGCAGGCGTCGTTGTGGCCTATGTGGTCTTCGGCATCGCCGGGTTTGGCACGGCGCTGGTGGCCGGACCGATCCTGATCCTGTTTATGCCGCTGTCGAAGATCATCCCGCTGCTGGTGTTGCTGGATTTTGTCGCGGCGTTCGGCAACCTGCTGCAATCGCGGCGGGATGTGAATAAGCCGGAGCTGTTGCGGTTGCTGCCGTGCATGGCCATTGGTTGCACCCTCGGCGTGGTGTTTTTGCTCAACCTGCATTCGGATGTGTTGTTGCTGTTGATGGGGCTGTTTATCAGCGCCAATGCGATTTACAGCCTGGTGGTGAAGGCACGGCCCGCGCAGCTCGCTAAAGGCTGGGCAATTCCCATGGGCACGGTCGGCGGGCTGTTTGGTGCGTTGTTTGGCAGTGGCGGCTTTTTATATGCGATCTACCTGAACAGCCGGTTGCCCAAGGAGGCGGCGCGGGCTACGCAGAGTGCGTTGATCAGTTGCAGCACGGTGGTGCGCCTGGGTTTGTTTTTGATTGCCGGGGTGTATGCGGATTTGCCGTTGTTGATGTTGGCGGTGTGTTTGCTGCCGGCAATGGCGCTGGGGCTGTGGGTTGGGCGCAGGTTGACGATGCGACTGTCGCGTGAGGCCTTTATCAGACTGGTGACTTGGCTGGTGCTGGCCAGTGGCATTGCGTTGATTGCGCGGTATTTGAGTACTTGACCTGTGTGGGGCAGGGATTAAGCTGCCAGCCCTCAGGGCCTCTTCGCGAGCAAGCCCGCTCCCACATTTGAATATATTCACACATCAAAATGTGGGAGCGGGCTTGCTCGCGAAGACGTCAGTAGCCACACCGCAGGACTCTCATGAATTCCCAAAGCATCCTTGTCCCGAAAATCTCCACCTTACCCGTCCACGAACCCCGCGCCCGGGCAATCGTGCGTTGGCTGGTGCGCAAGAACATCATCAAGGAAGAGCTGACCACCTGTGGCCGCACCGGCAACCGCATGGCGTACGCGCTGGCTGACGGCGCCCGTGCGGTGGTGTTGCACCCGCAAGCGTTGCCGTTCAACGAGCCGGTCAACGGCCTCGAAATTATCTACAAGCGCTGCATCTATACCCCGGCCAAAGGCTTTCTCGAAGAAGCCGGCTGCCCGGAATGCCTCAAGGAAGTTGGCGAAGCGCTGTTCGAAAGCCTCGAAGACTGGATGCCCGGCCACACCGACAACTTCACCTGCCCGCTGTGTGGGCATGAAGATGACATCAACGGGTTTTTGTTCTTGCAGGAATGCGGGTTCTCCAACCTGGGCTTCATCTTCAACAATTGGGCGGAGGCGGGCTTCAAGCAGAGCTTCATCGACGAATTCGCCGACTGGCTGGACCAGAAGATCAGCTGGGTCAAAGTCGAGTTGTAACCCTTCTATCAGTATTACCAAGTTTGTCAGAGTTTTACATTGAGCCCGGCAGGGTGCATGTATATAATGGCGCGCTTCCATTTTCCCGCTCGGGAGCCCCCGCGATGCTGCGTATCAGCCAAGAAGCTCTGACATTCGACGACATTCTCCTAGTGCCCGGTTATTCCGAGGTGCTTCCTAACGAAGTCAGTCTCAAGACCCGCCTAACCCGTGGCATCGAGCTGAATATTCCCCTTGTTTCTGCTGCCATGGACACCGTCACCGAAGCCCGTTTGGCAATCGCCATGGCTCAGGAAGGCGGCATCGGCATCATCCACAAGAACATGACCATCGAGCAGCAAGCTGCCGAAGTGCGCAAGGTCAAGCGTTACGAAGCCGGTGTGGTGAAAGATCCCATCACCATCGACGCTGACGCCACCGTACGTGACCTGTTCGACCTGACCCGCCTGCACAACATCTCCGGTGTTCCCGTGCTGCACGATGGCGACCTGGTCGGCATCGTCACCTCCCGTGACGTGCGTTTCGAAAACCGCCTTGAAATTACCGTCCGTGAAGTGATGACTCCTAAAGAGCGTCTGGTCACTGTGCGTGAAGGTGCCGACAAGGACGACGCTCGTGAACTGCTGCACAAACACCGCATCGAGCGCGTGCTGATCGTCGACGACAAATTTGCCCTCAAAGGCATGATGACCGTCAATGACATCGAAAAAGCCAAGGCTTACCCGCTGGCCAGCAAGGATGACCAGGGTCGTCTGCGCGTTGGCGCTGCGGTCGGCACCGGCAAAGACACCGGCGAACGTGTCTCGGCCCTGGTGGCGGCGGGCGTTGACGTGGTGGTGGTTGACACTGCACACGGTCACTCCAAAGGCGTGATCGACCGCGTGCGTTGGGTTAAAGAGAACTTCCCTGATGTACAAGTGATCGGCGGCAACATCGCCACCGGCGCGGCGGCCAAGGCCCTGGTTGAAGCCGGCGCTGACGCGGTCAAGGTCGGCATCGGCCCTGGCTCGATCTGCACCACGCGTATCGTCGCGGGTGTCGGCGTGCCGCAAATCAGCGCCATCGCCAACGTCGCCGCAGCCCTTGAAGGCACTGGCGTTCCGTTGATCGCCGACGGCGGCATCCGTTTCTCCGGTGACCTGTCCAAGGCCATCGTTGCCGGTGCTTCCTGCGTGATGATGGGCTCGATGTTCGCCGGTACTGAAGAAGCGCCGGGCGAAATCGAACTGTTCCAGGGCCGTTCGTACAAGGCTTACCGTGGCATGGGTTCGCTGGGCGCCATGTCCCAGGCGCAAGGCTCTTCCGACCGTTACTTCCAGGACTCCTCGGCAGGCGCAGAGAAGCTCGTACCGGAAGGTATCGAAGGCCGTGTGCCGTACAAAGGCACCCTCAGCGCGATCATCCACCAACTGATGGGCGGCCTGCGTTCCTCGATGGGCTACACCGGCAGCGCCGACATCGAAGAAATGCGCACCAAGCCTGAGTTCGTACGGATCACCGGCGCCGGCATGGCTGAATCCCATGTCCACGACGTGCAGATCACCAAGGAAGCGCCAAACTACCGCGTAGGTTGATGCTTTCAGCAAAATGTTAAGTAACCGGGGCTGTCTTATTCAGCCCCGAGTTGTTTCTGAATCATTAGACGAGACTGACTTCATGGCCCTCGACATTCACGCCCACCGCATCCTGATCCTCGACTTCGGTTCCCAGTACACCCAGCTGATCGCCCGCCGCGTGCGCGAAATCGGTGTGTATTGCGAACTGCATCCGTTCGACATGGATGACGAAGCGATCCGCGAATTCGCCCCGAAAGGCGTCATCCTCGCCGGTGGCCCCGAGTCCGTGCACGAAGCCAACAGCCCGCGCTGCCCGCAGGCGGTATTTGACTTGGGCGTACCGGTCTTCGGTATCTGCTACGGCATGCAAACCATGGCCGAGCAACTGGGCGGCAAGGTTGAAGGCTCCGAGCTGCGTGAATTCGGTTATGCCCGTGTCGACGTGGTCGGCAAGAGCCGCCTGCTGGACGGCATCGAAGACCACATCGACGCCGACGGCCTGTTCGGCCTCGACGTGTGGATGAGCCACGGTGACAAGGTCACCAAAATGCCGGCCGACTTCCACGTCCTGGCCAGCACCCCGAGCTGCCCGATTGCCGGTATGTTCAACGACGAGCGCGGCTACTACGGCGTGCAGTTCCACCCGGAAGTGACCCACACCAAACAAGGCGGGCGCATCCTGTCGCGTTTCATCCTCGACATCTGCGAGTGTGAAGCCCTGTGGACCCCGTCGAAAATTGCTGAAGACGCCATCGCCAATGTGCGCGCCCAGGTCGGCACCGACAACGTGCTGCTCGGCCTGTCCGGCGGCGTTGACTCCTCCGTGGTTGCCGCGCTGCTGCACAAAGCCATCGGCGACCAACTGACCTGCGTGTTCGTCGACAACGGCCTGCTGCGCCTGCACGAAGGCGAGCAAGTGATGGCCATGTTCGCCGAGAACATGGGCGTCAAAGTGATTCGCGCCAACGCCGAGGAGCAGTTCCTCAACAACCTGGCTGGCGAGTCCGACCCAGAGAAGAAGCGCAAAATCATCGGTCGCACCTTCATCGACGTCTTTGATGCCCAGGCCACCAGCCTGGACAACATCAAGTACCTCGCCCAGGGCACCATCTACCCAGACGTGATCGAGTCGGCCGGCGCCAAGAGCGGCAAGGCCCACGTGATCAAGTCCCACCACAACGTGGGTGGTCTGCCTGAGGAAATGAACCTCAAGCTGGTAGAACCGCTGCGCGAACTGTTCAAGGACGAAGTCCGTCGCCTGGGCCTGGAACTCGGCCTGCCGTACGACATGGTTTACCGCCACCCATTCCCGGGCCCTGGTCTGGGCGTGCGCATCCTTGGTGAAGTGAAAAAGGAATACGCCGACCTGCTGCGTCGCGCCGACCACATCTTCATCGAAGAACTGCGTAAAGCCGACTGGTACCACAAAGTCAGCCAGGCATTCGTGGTATTCCAGCCAGTTAAATCTGTAGGCGTTGTAGGCGATGGCCGTCGCTACGCGTGGGTTGTTGCGCTGCGTGCTGTGGAAACCATCGACTTCATGACCGCGCGCTGGGCACACCTGCCGTACGAACTGCTGGAGACTGTGAGCGGCCGTATCATCAATGAGATCGAAGGGATCTCGCGCGTTACTTATGACGTGTCGAGCAAGCCGCCGGCGACGATTGAGTGGGAATGATTGGACGTCCGGCATTGTCCGGCACGATCTAGCAAGAAATGCCATGGAGCCCGCGTAATTGCGGGCTTTTGGCTTTTTGGGTCTGGCAAATTCTGGCAGCTTTGTGCATCGCCAAGCACCGTGTTTGTATGGCATGGTAAGGGGCATTGACTGAGCCAAATGCCATGTTCGGTGCTCGATACCATGTCCCCCTAGTAGGGTAGGGCATGGTATCAAATCTCATCATCAGCCCGGTTTCATTGGGTTTCACCGTGGTGCATGAGTGCTTTTCTGAGCATGGTATTTTTTTCCATGGAATCCATAACTGCCATGTTGACCGATACCAAGCTGCGTAACCTCAAACCGAAAGAAAAACTCTACAAAGTGAACGACCGCGACGGGCTGTACGTGGCCGTCACTGCTGCCGGTTCCATCTCATTTCGCTACAACTACTCCATCAACGGCCGTCAGGAGACCATCACGTTCGGTCGCTATGGAGTGGGTGGCATCACACTTGCTGAAGCCAGAGAGCGCCTGGGAGAGGCTAAAAAGATGGTTTCCGCGGGTAAGTCACCTGCCAAAGAGAAAGCCCGTGCCAAGGCGCGCACCAAAGGGGCAGAGACGTTTGATGCATGGGCTGAGAAATGGCTGCGTGGGTATCAGATGGCTGACTCAACTCGGGACATGCGCAGATCTGTTTACGAGCGCGAGCTCAAGCCGCAATTTGGTAATCAGAAACTGGTGGAAATCAATCATGAGGATCTGCGAACGCTGACTGATGCAATCGTGGAGCGTGGAGCTCCAGCGACGGCCGTGCACTCCCGCGAGATTGTGATGCAGGTGTTCCGATGGGCTATTGAGCGTGGCCAGAAGGTCGAGAACCCGGCTGATTTGGTACGTCCTGCAAGCATCGCTAAATTCGAGCCACGTGACCGCGCTTTAGAGCCTGACGAAATCGCGTTGATGTATCAGTACCTGGACCGCATCGGCACCGCCTCATCCGTGAGAGTCGCCGCTAAGCTGCTGTTGCTGACCATGGTTCGCAAAAGTGAATTGACCAACGCTACCTGGAACGAGATCAATTTCAGCGAAGCTCTGTGGACCATTCCGAAAGAGCGGATGAAGCGCCGCAACCCTCATTTAGTGTTCTTATCTCAGCAGGCTTTGGATTTCTTCATTGCGTTGAAGACGTTTGCCGGTGGTTCAGATTACGTCTTTCCCTCCCGGTACGATTCTGATTTGCCAATGAGCACCGCGACGATCAATCAGGTGCTGACGCTGACCTACCGGCTTGCGCAGAAAGAGGGGCAGTCGCTGAGCAAGTTCGGACCGCATGATTTGAGGCGCACGGCGAGCACGCTGCTCCATGAGGCGGGTTACAACTCCGACTGGATTGAGAAGTGCCTTGCGCACGAGCAGAAGGGTGTAAGGGCCGTCTACAACAAGGCTGAATACCGTGATCAGCGTCGAGCGATGTTGCAGGATTGGGCGGATATGATTGACGAGTGGACGCTTAACCGGCCACGTCGAATTAACGTCGGCAAAGAATGAAGTTAAAGTTTTCGATCTTATGATGGTGGCTGCTTTCGAGCTCGTCGTCTGATGGCCGCAGATACTGCTTGGCGTGATACGCCAAGTTGCCGGGCAATTTCAGCCTGATTGGTAATGCCTTGATTCAGCAAGTCATCCACCGAGCTTGTTGGTGACTTGAGTATCTGGAGCTGGCTATAGGCCGTTTTTCTGACCTCAGCCCATGTCTCTATATCCCACCTAGGGAGAACAGCAGCTCCTTGGGACCAGATTTTTGCAATTAAATCCTCATACTCTAATGCATACCTACGGTCGCGCTGATAAGCGCGCCGAGCTTCATCGCTACGCCGCGGGTTGTGAGCTTCACAGTAAAGTTTGCTCGGTCTCGATGCGCCTTCGGGATGGTTCGGTAAGGCCGCAGGCCACATTAACTCGCCCTGGCGCGCCCAGGTAGAAACGAGCATTCGACGCTCGACGTGCTCACGGAATGCTTCTACCGAAAAGTCTCCACGTAATTCCTGCCAGTCGCAGTATCTCGCCAGCATACGAGAGGTTTCGTATTTGCCGAACTCTCCCTCCAATGCCCGTTCGTAGCGAGCGACCAAGTTAGCGGTTTTTTCCTGAGCATCTACACGCATAGAGTTTGTTAGCGGCACTGCTTTGACATTTCCGCGCTCTAGACGCTTGAACACCTTTGGCGCCGCCTTGCTGATCGCATATTCGGTAGACCGCCAGCAAAGTTCGCAGAAGCCCCAATCGTACTGACTGCTCAACTTAGCCCGGATGCGATCAGACGACGTATCGCTTTCTCTAACCAGCATTTGCAGAAGCGGGTCGTAGGTGCTTGACGCTTTTTCGTTTTTCTTCATCGTCTGATGATAGCGCTGAATGACAACCAAATTCTAACTTTTTTGCGCCCTAGCTCTGGCGCTAGAGGGCATTGTCAAGCATCTGACGACTCTGAAGGAAAGTGACCTCATGGAGAGCAAAGCTAAGAGCAAGACACTCATCAACCGCAAGAAATTGCACGCGATGATCCCGCTTGCTGAACGCACGATCTACAACATGGAGCAGCGGGGCGAGTTCCCGCGCCGTATCGCGCTAACCAGTCGGAATGTTGCGTGGGATCTCACTGAAATCGAAGAATGGATTGACGCACGTAAATCGTCGGGCATTCATGCGGTCCGCCCCGGAACAGGAGCCTGAATTATGGCTATTGATTTACGGGCGGCGTTCGAGAATGAACCGCCTGTACTGGACTTTATATGGCCCGGCTTTCTCGCGGGAACGGTCGGAGCGCTTGTGGCTCCCGGAGCCACCGGAAAGAGCTTTTGGGCGTTGGAAGCCGCAATGTCCATTGCGTGCTCTGTTGCCGGTGGCGACCTTGTAGGGCTTGGCCCTAAGCGCACTGGACGTGTGGTCTATTTCGCCGGAGAAGACCCGGAAGTCGCGTTGGTGTGCCGCGCTCATGCCATAGGTCAGCACCTGAATCAGCAGGCCCGCGAGGCTATCGCGGAGAATCTAACTATCAAGCCCATCATGGGCATGCTCATGAACGTGATGGATGACCAGCAACGTGCTGACGTAATCAAATTCTGCGACGGTGCCCGGCTGATTGTGCTGGATACTCTGAGTCGGATTCACGACCGGGACGAAAACAGTAACGGAGACATGGCGCGACTTGTCGCCACTCTTGAGCACGTCGCGGCCAGCACCGGGGCGTCAGTCCTATATCTGCACCATGTCAGTAAGGGAAGCGCCCGCGAAGGCCAGACCGATCAGCAGCAAGCAGCGCGTGGTGCGTCCGCCCTTATCGACAATGCCCGTTGGTGCGGTTTCGTGGCAAAGATGACAAAAGACGAGGCTGAGGGCCTCAGTGATCGTGCTTATGACAGGCTTCCCATAGGGGATGACCGGCGAGGGTACTTTGTGCGCTTCGGTGTGTCCAAACAGAACTACGCTGCTACGCAGCTTGATCGTTGGTATTTGAGGCACGGCAGTGGCGTGTTGTTGCCAGTGGACCTGCTTGTAGCTAAACAGGATGGTGGAAAGGGTCGGCACCGTGAGCAAGCATGACTTGACCCACGCCCGCCACGACCCCGTGCATTGCCTGGCACCGGGCCTGTTCCGTAGCCTCAAAAAAGGAGAACAAGAGCGCAAGCGCACTAAGCTAGACGTGGTATATGACTACGGCAATGGCAAGCGTGTCGAGTTCAGTGGACCGGAACCGTTGGGGGTCGACGATCTCCGTATTTTGCAGGGACTTGTGGCCATGGCCGGGCCTTATGGCCTTGTGCTGTCGCCCGACCCACAGACAGAAGCCGGTCGGCAGCTACGGCTATTCCTAGAGCCAAAGTGGGAAGCAGTCCAGCAGAATGCAATGGTGGTCAAAGGCAGTTATGGGTCGTTGGCCAGCGAAGTGGGCTATGCCAATAAAAACGATACCCAACCAATACGCGATAGCATCGAGAGGCTGTGGAAAGTCTCCATCATTGCTCAAAACGGAAGTAAACGGCAGGGCTTTCGCCTGTTGTCCGAGTACGCCAGCGACGATCAGGACGGCAAACTATACGTGGCATTGAACCCTCTGATTGCTCGCGCAATCATGGGCGGGCAACACATCCGCATAAACATGGATGAAGTGAGGGGGCTACAGACCGATCCCGCCCGTTTGATCCACCAACGTCTATGTGGCTTTATTGACCTCGGCAAGTCGCGGCTGGTCGAGCTGGAAACGCTTTGTGGCTATGTTTGGCCAGACCAGACGACGAACCAAAATACTATCAGAAAACGCCGTAAAACAGCACGCAAGGCGTTGGCTGAGTTGGTTGCTGTGGGTTGGAAGCTGGACGAATATGCCAGGGCTAAATGGGAAATCCGGCGTCCCAAGGGCCACGATAACGGCACCCACCCCACGATAACGGCACCTACCCCACGTTAACGGTACCCACCCCACGTTAACGGTACCCAGGCCCCACGTTTTCAGTACCCAAACCCCACGTTAACGGCACCCGGCCAGTTTCTGAAAACCCAGCAGTGGTAGGCCTTTGCGGGCAGTTTGCGAATTCCATCCAAGATTCTCTAAGAATCTCCAACATGCGCGCTTCGCGCCGCGCCTTGAAGGCGCCGCGCATAGCAGCTGCTCTTGGTCGGCCTACGGCCGTTGAACACCAAAAGGGAAGGGCACTTGTAGGGTCTCTGCATTGGCCTAGTTGCGAGCAGTGAGACTGTCCGTCGAATACACACCATCAGCCCACCTGACAAATCGTGTCGTCAGTGCGTTCAGATTTACAACGAAAAGAAAGGGTAGGGGTAATCGACCCCATGCGGCAGGTGAAGCAGCCTCAAATCCGGTCTTTGCCGCGTATTGCAGCCACTTCCGGGAGGCTGACATAAAGGGGGGCCTCTTTGGGTTGTCGTCCAGTGTGCGACCCTTCAGGGCGTCTGAGTGTGTAATAGACGGGGCCGACCACTGCTCTCCTTTTGGTGTCCACAAAAAAGCCCTGCATCTGCAGGGCTTGGGTTTAACAGGGTTAAAGTTGATGAGGCTACTTTCTGTTGTTCGACATATCAGCACGTACCTGATCGAGCTGTGCAGCTTGTCGTTTACTGCCGAATAGAGGCAATCGGTTGTAGGATTGAGCCGCGCCTAACAGACCAACAGCCACAGGCAGGGCCAGCGGGCTGATCCGGGACTGCAATGCATAGTAATGCTTCCCGATAGCTTCCAGTTTTGCACCATGGCCACGTGAGCGTAACCAGCGGCCGAGGAGCTGCATACCAAAGGCGTAGGCAGTGGCAAACACACAAAAAAGGATAAATTCAATCATTAGGAAAGCTCCGGTTTATTAGTGTCGTTTTGGAATTGAGTAGGCACTGCCGCTGGCTCTTGAGCCGGGCGAATGATGTTAGACGTCTGGCTTGCTTCAATGCTGTTATCACTACCGCTACCAGAACCACTATCGCGCTGGCTTTGATCACCACCAAACCCGCCACCCATGCTTGCCGCGCCTTCCATGCCGGGCACAGAGATAGCAGAAAGGATGCCAGCGCCTCGCGTTAGCGCATTGGCCACCTGATGTCCGCTAATGCCGCCGCTACCCTCCTGCGCGTCGTCAGTGCGTTGTTGGGACGCTTGCGGGGTTGATTGCGAACTACCGCCGCCTTGAACCCCTTGTGGGGTCGCGGCGGCCTCGCCCTTAGGATCTTCCACGTTGCGTTGCGCCGCCTTCCCGGCCTGTTTGGCCGCTTGCTGTACGCCTTGGCTTGACAGCGGAACTGGGCCGCTACCGCTAGGGCCACCAGAGGCGCTCCCCCCGACCTTGGCACCAGCCGATTTAGCGGCAGAACTGCCGCCAGTGCCAGAACCGACGCCCGCGCTAACCTCGCCAGTGCTGACTGCGCCACCACCTGCACCGGCCGCACTACTACCACCGGCAAAGCTGGAATTGATCGATGCAGCAAGGCCACCACTACTGGATGCCGCACTTGCAGCACTAGCACCATTCCCGGCAGCGCCGAGTGCCCCTGCGGCTGCCGGACCTGCGGCGCCTGCGGTCGCAATAGTGGCCACTGCGGCGGCTGCACCAGCCGCAACAGCCGCAGCCATACCACCGAGAGAGCTGCCGCCACCCATAGACGAGCCGTTAATCATGCCCGCTATCAAATCAGGGATGGTTTTGGTTAGGTAAGCGCACATCAACGACAATCCAACCAAAGTCATCAGAGAAGCCTCATCATTGGTATAAGCCGCTTGCCACTTCTCAGCTACAGACAAAATCAGGCCAACTATTAGCGTCAATATGAACAACTTAGCACCCACAGAAACGGTGTAGCGAATAACGGTCAGCGTGTATTCCCGCGTCCATTGGGATGCGCCAAAGGCCATAAACAAAACAGATGCATTAATAACAACATAGGCCTCAACCAAAGTCACAAAGACAAACGCCGCAATGAAGGAGAAAGACAGCAAAACAATGAGGGCGGCGAGCGCAACAACTATATTTAGTGACCCGTTAAAGATGCTTATTCCGCTCAGAATCGACCGCGAAAACTCGACCGCCATGGCAAACATGTCACCTGGCATTAGCTCAGAAGTTGGCAAGCTCGCTGCGTGTGCACCTGCTTGTCTGAAGCTATCAATAATGGCACCTGCCCACTCCGTTGAGTGGTCAAGCAGGATATTGAAAAATCCGATGATCATAAGAAAGCGGATCAACTCGCCGATTAGCTCGCTGAAATCCGCCTGCTTGAACACCAATGGGACAAACGTCCATATAAATTGGATAAGGGCCAAACTCCAAAATACAGTTACGGCATAGCCATGAAGACGAGGCCCCCAGTCATTAGAGGTATTTTGTATTAACACTAAAAGTCCTGTCATTGACGTGTTGCTTTGCGCCAAATCTAGACCCGCAGCCATTGCGTTTCCAAAGGGCAGCAACAGTGATGCTAGAACAACTGTGAAAATAGTTGTGCGTCTCATGTTTAGAATCCCTGAGATGGGCCGCGAGTATTCGGGCGCTCTTGGAATTTTCGAGTGGCTGCATCAGATTGTTTAATTTTTTCAGCAACTGTTGCGCAATCACTCCCGGCAGAAACAACGTTGTTCAAGGCCGCGCCACTAATTCCCGATACAGTGATCAGTGCAGCCAGAAACCATTTTTGAATCATCATGTTTAAAACCCCTGAGACGGGCCGCGAGTGTTTGGGCGTGATTGGAATTGTTCAACAGCAGCATTATTTGTTGCCTGGCGCTCGGTTTCTTGAGCAATGTAGTTGCCTTGCAGGGTTATTTGGGTCGCGACCAAGTCACGTAGTTTTTGGAGCTGCTGCACGTTTGAAGCTGCAATCTCGTTCCCTGCTTGGATCGCCTGCATGCGACCAGCCGATGACTGCGAACGGTTCACCAGTTGTTCAAGGTGCGCATCTTCTGTCTCAAACGTGCTGATGTTCATGCCCGCTGCTTGCATCGCCGTCTTGGCGTTATCGAAGCCTTGCGCTGACCATTTTTCATAGCGATCCGGCATCACGTCCGTTGCCTTGCCGCTCGACTGGATGAACTTCTGCAAATACGTCTTATAGCCGGGAAACTGCGTGTTGAATTGCGAGTCTAGATTCGCCACGTTGCGACCCAATGACTGAGCCCGGTTGTAGATGCTGGCCACGCGCTGCATGTCTTGGGTGATCCTGCCAAACATGCTGTTCGGCAACGAAACGCCCTGCGTGACCATGTTGTTGTATTGCTGGACTTGCGTCGAAAGCTGCTCTGCCGTGTTCAGCGCCGTGTTGACTGCTTCAGCGTACTCGAACATCTGTTGATAGAATGTAGAGCAGTTTGTGCAGTAGATAGCAACGGCGTTCTGTTCGGTGAAAATTAACGTAAAAGCTGTTAATAATAATCTCCATCCTTTTATCATTTTTTTTGTCTCCAGTACTTGCCTATCATAATGAATTAACGTGGTTACTTGCAGTAACGAGCGACGTAACGTGTGAACTGCACATATCCAAAGCTAAATCGATCAACGTATTCCGCATAGATCCATGCAAGAGGGTAACCGAGTAGTATTTTAGTTTCTAACTCCTTTCTGACCGAGAAGAACTCAGAGCGGCCAGCTCTTCTTTTTATAGGCTTTAGACTATTGTTTTGCATCGGCTTTCCTCCTGTTGATGCTGTTAGTTCTAGCATGGATAAAAGCATAGGAAAACACAGAATAGCTTGGTAGAGAAAATTAATGAAATATAACGCGATTATATGCGGTTCAAGGAGATTTAAGTCGGATCTAAGCAGTTCAATGCGACTGTATGCGATTTATAGAAATTTAACGTGATTGAGGATTTTTTTGTTTTGAATCGCATTGAATCGCTTACAACGGGACGGCAAGATGTGTGTTGTGGGCCTACGCTGCTTCGCAGCTACGACCCCCACCACCGCCCCTTACTCGCCTGCGGCTCGACGGATCTTGCTCTGCGAGGCTCACCATCGCTGCCGCGACTGTTGAAAAGCTTGAGAGGTACAGCATGGAGAAAGAGCAAAAGCCCACCCCTCGACGGAAGCTGCCGCCGATCAAGGTATGGGTGTCGGAAGACGAGCGCACAGAGATCGAGGACAAAGCTCGCCAGGCCAACATGTCGTTGTCCGCCTACCTGTTGGCGGTCGGTCGTAACAGCCCTATTCGATCCGTGGTTGACCTGCTAGCAGTTGCTGACTTGGCCAAGGTCAATGGCGACCTTGGCCGGGTGGCCGGACTACTGAAACTTTGGCTCGCGGAGAAGCGCGGACAAGGCGCAAGTCCAATGGATGTGGAAGCGATGATGAATGACTTTCGTAAATTGCAGAGCGAGGTGCTTTCCATCATGTCACGCGTCGTAAGATGACTGCTGTACGTGTCGTCTGACACAAAGCAAAGTTCAGCTTCGCACAGTCATGCCGTATCAATGCGGCCAATCGAGCGCCTGATGTTGGATTGATAGGTGGTTAGCCAACGCATCGAAGGTTCGTTCTGCGGCATGTTGCATGCATCGACGGAAGCATTGGTTGGCAGCACGCCCTATGTCGAGGCACGCAGGGCTGCGACCTCGATTCATCGGTGATGGAACTGATGAGGCGGGTGACGGCTGTGGTTAAGGTGAGTCGTGAGGCTTTCAGGGCGAGATTTGTGGTGGTTGAAGCCCGAGCACGGGAGGCGCGCACGAATGGTTGCCTTGTACCGCTTGGTGATGGAGATCGAGAAGCAAATCATGTGATTTGGTATAGACTGGATTGCACAATCCAAAATGCGAATCGGTAAGCATTGTCGAGGCTTAAATGAAAAAACAACATAGGAAAGATCGAGGCCACGATGAAGTTATGGCGGAGGCGTTTGACTCTGATCCAGAATACGCGATGAAACTTGCTGAGGACGTTTTACGTGATGGCGAACAAGGAGAGATTGAAATTCTGCGTCGGCAGATCCCAATAATTCCAGAAAAATATCAAGAGCAATGATTTTAGTATCGCTCTATCAATAGTTTATTCAAGGGGGAAACATGGCAGTTCCTGTGCACCATAGGGGTCGCAACGCATATCATTTCACATCGATACAGAATCTTGAATCAATAATTGATCACGGTATTTTTTCGACCAATCAAAAAATTGCTCGCGGCATTCTGCACGTTAACGTCGCTGAGGAAGGAATACAGAGGCGTCGGGCGCTTATGCAAGTGCCTGGAGCCAACGGGCGGTGTGTTCATGATTATGTACCATTCTATTTCGCAAAGAAAACGCCTATGCAGCAGGCGGTGCTCTATAAGAAGAACGTAGATCAGCAGTTCATCATTTACCTTTCCGTTTCGGTTTTGCTGATGGAGACAAGAGCTGGGGCCTATTACACAAGCGCGTCTGCAAATACGGACGTTCCCCCAGCTTTCTTTTCTGGAAATCATCAGTCTGATCAGCTCGACCAACTAGATTGGCAAACTATCGATAACAATCGGTGGGGATATGACGACGATGCTCAGAAGCACCGCAAAATGGCGGAGCTTTTGTTACCAGATCATGTCCCATTGTCTGAAATTAATCAGATAGTTACATTTAATCGCAGCGTGTCTGACTGTGTTAGGCAAATTTTTCAGAACAAAGGAGTTGTTCCGCCGAACATTGTGGAGGCGGGAGGGGAGCATTATTATCTAGAGCCTGGTAACTGGAATGCTTCTTTGGTTACAGGGCCTTTTTTCCTCAAGCGTTTTGTAGATGAGGCTATTTCTCATGTGGTCTCATTTCAGCGTCAGGTGATGCCGAAATTCCAGACCTTAAGTGACGCCTTGCGTGCTATTCGCGCTAACTTCGCGGCCATCAGAGAGCTAGAAGATATCGATGGTCTCGGCGCGAACTACGGGCCACATCGTGAAGATGTTGGCGCTCATTCTCGACGTGTTTCGGGGCTGGTGCTGAACTCACCCGAATATATTCAGTTGGACCCTATCCATCGTGAGGTCTTGGAGCTTGCAGCTTATCTCCACGATATAGGCAAAGGGCCCAAAACACGCTGGCCCAATAGCTTTATGAATAAGGCTGATGGTGAACATCCCAAAAAATCCCTGCCTATGTTGAAAAGAATTTTGACTGAGGATTTGCCTATTCTGCCACCAGATATAGTCCGAAAAATTATAATGCTGGTGACTTATGATGACCTACTGGGTGAGATTGTTGCTAAAGGTCGGGACAAAAGTCAGTTGTTCGATATAATTACTTGTCCTGAAGATATCACTATGTTGGTGGCTTTGAGTAAGGCTGATATTGGTGCGTTAAATCAAATTTGGTTGATGCAAGTCTCTGCTGGAATCGATGCCCTCAGAGTTGAGGCTCTTCAAAAATTGCAAGGTAATATTTAATGATAGAGTTTGTTTCCGGAGATTTTTTCGATTTTGATGCGGATATCATGATCAATACAGTCAACTGTGTTGGTGTGATGGGTGCAGGTGTGGCGCTCGCATTTAAGAAAAGATTTCCTGAAATGTTCGATGACTATGCTGAGAAGTGTCGTTCGGGCATTATTCGCCCCGGCCTGCCTTCCGTTTGGTTGCAAAAGGATATGATCTCGAAAGACATCGAGATCATAAATTTTCCGACTAAAAATCATTGGAAGAATCCATCTGAGTATCATTATATTGATGATGGGTTGGAATGGCTTTCTAAGTATCTTGAAGATAAGAGTGGAAAAGTAGTAACTCTTCCGGCCCTAGGCTGTGGTCATGGTGGTTTGGACTGGGACAGGGTCCGATCCATGATTGCTGAGAAGCTAAAAAACTCTCCTGCGCATATATATGTCTTTGAGCCCTTCGATTCAGTGAAAGCGGGCAATGTCAAAGCTTCGGAGCCTGACTATGAGCAACTGCTTGGTTCGGTTGGGGCTGGGGTTGTTAAATATGCGTCGGACGCATACCCGGAAAAGTTGCGCATCTACACCAAGAAGGATGTGTATTACTATCCAAAACAGCAAAATAAATTTAGATACGATTTTTCAGTTGTATGCAGCAGCAAGCCTGACTTAAGCGAGATAAATGCTATACGAAAGTTTGTTGATTTTTGCGTTCTCGAGAAGTGTAGTATTTTGTTGGGGGGGACAGCCTTTGAAAAAAAACTCGCGCTTGAACTTTCGACCCAAGGTGTAATTTGCGGCTGTGTTCTCCCATCCGGAATCTACGAGTCCATAAAAAAAGTATCGTCATCAACGCGAAAAGAAAAGCCTAATCTTCTCTCGATAGGTAATCCAGTAGTTGCCTTCGATAAGAAAGAATTTATGCCTTCTGTTTTTGCGAGGATGTATCTTTCTGAGAAGGTGGTATTTTTCGCTAGCAAGCTTGCTTGGTTGGAAAAATATAAGAGTCAACTCAAGCGGATATCTGTAGATGCGTATTACTGCGTTTCTGAAATCAGCTCACCAGAGGATATAAAGGCGGTATTAGACATTCGGGCAAAAGGATTTGACTTGGATATGCCCCTAACAAGCGTTTTCGCGGATGATATTCACAAGTCTGATGCGGCTAAGGGGGGGGGATCGAACTCTGCTTGATCTCAGCTTAGCCAAAGTCGAGCATGGTATCGATCATGGTACTTTATGGTCTCGCATTCATAAGATTCTGATTTTTATCGTTTTTTTATAGATTAAAATAATTGAGTGGGAGTGAGCCTGCGTTAGCAGGTGAATGCTGAACCACAAAACCCCGGCCATGTGCTGGGGTTTTGTATTTTTGGAGTTCGTAATCTCAGGCAACTGGATCAAATTGTAGAAGGGGCTTTTGTGGGAGCTGGCTTGCCTGCGATGGCATCACCTCGGTATGACTTGATAACGAAGTGACAGGTATTAGAGAAACTGTGCTCGAATCAAGTCCGTATCGAACGGTGTTATCCCGTGATCAGGCGCAAACACTGTCTGCGCTTGCTGTGGCGAAGCCACTCGTTCTCCGCGTGCTCGAACATGTAAGTCGAACAGCGTTTCCAAATCCGGCCGTGGCGTATGCACCAACGCTCGCAGCATCAGCGATACCCCGCTGAGGTTGTTGTCGACGTTGTTCCAGCGCGGTGATGAAGTGAGTCCCAGGTCGGCCCAAATCATGCGTCGCTCCTGCAAGTCCATCACGAATGGAAGACAGATAACTGTGTCGGACGCTATGTCGATACGGTCGAACACGGATTTAGGCTCGAATACTTCACCCGACGCCACGTCCGCACGGGCCATCCAGCCAGCGAAGCATTCTGGAAGATCGCAGTACGGTTGCTGGGTGTAGGAGTTGATAGACGTGACGACATAGCGAATACCCTTCTCGACGAGGATATCAAGGTCGAGGTCGATGAACTCTGACGCCCCTTTGGGTGCGTCCACGATATCGCCACTGTGGTAGCCGCCGTAACCCTTGAGGTTGTAGTACGCAACCGCTTCTCTGAATACGAAGTTGGCGTCGAAAAATGCTGCGGACAAGTCGATGTCCGTGCGTGCACGGCCGTTCTTCCACCACAGGAACAGGCGAATGAAGTGCGTATCAGGGATTGGCAACCGACTGCCGCGCACCAGCGTACGCAGTGACTTTGCTGAGGCACGCTGTGCCATCGGCACTCTGTATTCGCGTAATTCGGGATCGATGAAGCAGCGACCGAGCGGCGGTAGCGACGCAAAACGCTTTACGAGCGCGTCCTCGCAGATTCGGGCTGCACACGCCAGCACCTCCGGTGTTAGAGGCTCGCGCCGATCTTTGATGGCATAGACTTTGGCTAGTGCACCTTTCGGCGTGAACGCTCGCAGAGGAAGAGGGCGTGGCGAACGTACTTGGGCCAGCAGTTGCAGCAGAACAGGTGAGGACACGTGTGCCGCAACCGCCTCGAACGCATCTAGAACCGGCTGTGGTTCTGCTGCTCGTCGCAGGGTCGCGTCCAACCGTCGTGCGAACTCACCAGGACGACTCTGTAATAGATGCGTAAGCGTGACGATGTGGCGCTCGGCAAACAAAGTTTCTACACGTGACCCAAACGAAGCAGGCGCATCATTGCGCCGCGCTGCCGTGATTGCGGCCAGCGCTCGCGGGTATTTATCGGCGTAGTCGCCCGGATGCAGTACTTCAGACAGGCGTTTCCAGCGTTCAGCATGGCGCATCACGTCTTCTACAGCGTTGGGTATTTGGTCGAGTAGGCGCAAGAGCAGACGGCGTATCGCGCGCTTCATGGCTGTGAAACGTGTCGAAGCTGTTGCTAGTGACACGTCTCCACCATTCAGAGCGACCGCGAGTCGTAGCACGTCAGTCGCTGTTTCGACGTTTTTCTCAAGGAATGCGCCCACCCGTGCATCGCCGGCTACCTGCAAGATAAGTGCGCCGCCAATCTGTGCGCGGATCTCCCGGAACGGAATGGCTTCAGGCAGTAGGCGGAACACATCGTTTTTGTACGTTCGGATAAACCAGGCGACATCGGCGGCTTCCTCTTCGGAGAGCGAAGTGCGTGATGAAACCAGTGGCTCAAGCAGTCCCTCAAATTCATCGACGCTTCCCGGTTCGATAACGCGGGATATGAAGTTGCCTTCAAGCATCGCAGGTCGGGAATGTTCAGTTGGCGGTAAACGCAGAAGCGTGAAGTAGTGAATGACGGCGTTAAGGTATAACTCTCCCTCGGAGGCCGTCAGGACCTGCTCTGGAAAGTCAGGGTAAAACGGCCGGTGCTCAACATGAGCTCCAGTTTGCCGTTGAAGGATTCCGACGATTTCGCTCAGCCAATGCTTGAGTTCTGTCGCTGACAACGTGCCGAGTTGTTCAATCAGGGACTCTGATAGTACGCATCGGAATGCCGCGACTTCCCGGACAGCCGACGCGACCTGAGCGCGCGTGGCACCGCCAATTCCCTTCGGGACGTGAACTTTGCTACGGCGACGCAGGAAAAGATCCTGATTCATGCTTGTTTTTCTCCTTTGGCCGCCGTCGTGGACGAGTTGCAGTATGGTTTTACAGCTGATGTAAAAACGCCTGCAAGAAGCAGGCGCAGTGTGGAGAGCGAAACCCCTAGGTCATAGGAGGTTAGAAGGAAGGTGTTCCATAGCCACGAACGCATCCTACGGAAGGTTGTATTTGTTTGCCAAGCAGCGATATATCTCAACAGTAACAAGCTGCTTCACCAAGCTACGCTTTTGCACAGTCTGCTTGGCGGGAGATTTGTGTTCTGGTGTGCGAACGCTCAACTACTAACCTCGCGCGACTAAAGCACCATTCAAAATAAAGTGCATTGTATAGGGTGCATTAATGCAATATTATTCAAATTTGCATTGTATTGGATGCACTTTGACATGAATGATTTAGGGCCACTGATTAAGGAACTACGCAAAGCCGCAGGCCTTTCACAAAGCCATCTCGCGCAGCGGCATGGTATGAGTCGCGCCACTATCTCGGGGATCGAGAACAACACCATCCCGGAAGTGGGGATTCGCAAGGTCTCCGCCATTCTTGAGGGATTGGGATACGAATTGACCGCTATCCCCAAGCGTCGGCGCATGACCCTTGATGAGCTGAAATCAGGAAACATCCATGACGAGTCAAAGTGATCGGTTGTATGTCGGTGTAGGCGGTGTGGCTGCAGGAACACTCGGCCGAGGCCAGGAGAGCAGACGCGATTCGGTTTTCTCGTATAACGATACGGTTACCGAAGAGAACGCCGTCTCCCTGACCATGCCGGTGCGGCTTGAGAGCTACAACTGGGAGTATGGAATCCACCCTCTATTCGAGATGCATATCCCTGAGGGACATCTCAAGGACGAGCTTGTGCGACGCTTCAGCAAGTCGGTGCGCGGCTTCGACGAATTCGCTCTGCTGGGCATTGTGGGTCCACACCAACTGGGTCGTATCAGCGTTGCCCATGACGCGGGCGGCGATTCACTGCCTGAGGTCAAACTCTCTGAGTTGTTGGTATATGACGGAGCAAAAGACCTTTTCGATGACCTCCTGAAAACCTACGCAACCTACTCAGGGGTTTCGGGTGTTCAACCGAAAGTGCTGGTACGCGACGTTGACGACATGCTGCCAGGCATTGAACGTCTCACCCATCGGGGCGCGACGCATCTGGTGAAGGCATTCAACGAGTCTGACTTTTCACAGTTGGCCGCCAATGAGTTTTTCTGCATGCGGGCAGCATTCCATTGCGGCCTTGAAGTGCCTGAGTTTCAGCTCAGTCAGCACGGGAAATTCCTTGTAGTAAAACGGTTCGATATTGGTGAAAGCGCCTACCTCGGATTTGAGGATATGTGCGTTCTATCAGGATGGGGAACCGCCAGGAAGTACGACGGTAGCTACCAGGGATGCGCGAAGTTGATCAGGTCTATTGTCACGCCCAGCCGTGTTGCTCGGACGCTGGAAGACTTCTTTTTGATGGTGGCGCTCTCTGCAGGTATTCAGAACGGCGACGCACACCTGAAAAACTTCGGCCTGCTGTATGAGAATTGCGCAGAGGACGCAGACGTTTGGCTTGCCCCGGCTTACGATCTGGTGACGACCACGGTGTACAGCAGCAACGACATCATGGGCTTGTTGCTCGGTGGTTCGAAGGCCTGGCCAAAGCGCAAGATGCTGGTCCAGTTCGGGCGCAGTTCGTGCAGTTTGACGGAGGCACGTTGCAACGAGTTGCTTGCCAGAGTGCAGGAGGGTATGACTCGCGCGATGGCAGAGCTTTCAGAATACCGAAGCACTCACCCGGAGTTCGAGGTAATAGGGGAGAAGATGACCACCGCATGGGCGGCAGGACTGGCGAAGAGTATCGCAGTGCAATGATCTTCCCCCCTCACGTTCACCGCCGCGCAATATCCGAAAAGTAAAACTTATCTAGCGTATGCCGCGACTCGGTGTACTCGAACTGCCGCCCATCCTGCAAAAACGTCTGGTTACTCACCACGATCACATGGCTTTGCCCGTCCAGGTCCAGATGCGCCTGGTCGTCCTTGCTGCGCGGCAGGGCTTCGATGGTGCGCTGGGCGTAGGCAATTTGCAGCTGCAGGGTCTGTTCGATAAACGCATAGATCGACTGTTCGGCAATCGAGCGGTCCAGCCCGGGGATCACGTCGGCGACGAAGTGGTTGATGTCCAGAATCACACGTTTGCCCCCAATTCGTCGTACCCGTTTGATGCGGGTGATAGGCGTGCCGGGCTCGGCTTCGATGTGTTGCAGCAGTGAACCTTCCAGCGGGAACTGGGTGAACTCAACCACTTCGGTGCGCACATCGTCGCCAAGGTCGGCGTGGGTTTCGTGGAAGCTGACGATGCCGCCCAGTTGGAACTCAATCGGGTTTGGCGACAACACAAAAGTGCCCTTGCCGTGGATTTTTTGCGCGAACCCGCGCTCCTGCAGCTGCTCGATGGCCCGACGCACGGTGCCTCGGCTGGCCTGGTAGGTGTCCATCAATTCGGTTTCGGAGGGAAGGCGCGTGCCGCGTTGCAGCCGTTCAGTGGTGATGCTGGCAAGCAGATCCGTATAGATCTGGTTGTATTTGCTCATGGAGATGGCTCTTTGCCCAACGTGGTAAAGGTGAACGGCGCGTTCACGGCGGGAACATTAGTAGCCCGGATGGGGTTTGTCTATTAGACCCTTGGATATCTGTGGCCTGTAGCGATGCGTCGGCCTACGACAGATAAACATTTGTAAACTCGTCTGTACGAGTTGTTGCTTTAACTCGTACAGACGAGTAATTTTGCCTTCGGCGTGCTGCCAATGACTGCCCTCAAATAACAAAATCAAAGTGGAAAACAAGCATGAGCCACGACTATTCGAACATTGCCCACGAGATTATCGAGAACCTCGGGGGCAGCGACAACCTTGAGCAAGCGGCCCACTGCGTTACACGCCTGCGCCTGGCGCTCAAGGACCCGAGCCTGGTCAATAGCAGTGCGTTGAACGGGGTCGATCTGGTCAAGGGCTCGTTCTTCACCGGCGGCCTGTTCCAGGTGGTGATCGGCCCCGGCGAAGTGGAAAAGGTCTACGCCGCCCTGCGCGAACACACTGGCCTTGCCGCCGCGACCATCGCCGACGTGAAGAAGAAGGGCGCCGACAAGACCAACGCCATGCAGCGTCTGGTGCGCGTGTTCTCCGACGTGTTCATGCCGATCCTGCCCGCGCTGATCATTGCCGGCCTGTTGATGGGCATCAACAACCTGATGGGCGCCAAGGGCATGTTCATCGAGGGCAAGACACTGCTGGAGGCCTATCCAAACCTGGATGGCTTGTGGAGCCTGATCAACCTGATGGCCAACACCTCGTTTGTGTTCCTGCCGGCGCTGGTGGGCTGGTCGGCGGCCAAGCGTTTTGGCGGCAGTGAAATCCTCGGCATCGTGCTCGGCCTGATGCTAGTGCACCCGGACCTGCTCAATGCCTGGAACTACGGCAAGGCGGTGGCGGGGCTGGACGGTCAGAGCCTGCCGTACTTCGATATTTTCGGTTGGTTCAAGATTGAAAAGGTCGGCTACCAGGGGCAAATCCTGCCGATCCTGATGGCGGCGTATGTGATGAGCGTGATCGAGAAATGGCTGCGCGCGCGGGTGCCCAACGCGATTCAACTGCTGGTCGTGCCGATCACCACCATCGTCGTCACCGGCGTGTTGGCGCTGGCTATCATCGGCCCGGTGACCCGTCACCTGGGCATCCTGATCACCGAAGGCGTGGTCACCCTGTTTGACCTGGCGCCGATGGTTGGCGGGGCGATTTTCGGTCTGCTGTATGCGCCGCTGGTGATCACCGGCATGCACCACATGTTCCTTGCCGTGGACCTGCAACTGATCTCTACACAGGGCGGCACGTTTATCTGGCCGATGATCGTCATGTCCAACCTGGCCCAGGGCAGCGCCGCGCTCGCGGTGTTCTACACGACCCGCAATGCGCGGGACAAAAGCATGGCCTCGACCTCGGCGATTTCCGCGTATTTCGGCATCACGGAGCCGGCGATGTTCGGGGTGAACCTGCGCTTCAAGTTTCCGTTTTATGCCGCGTTGGTTGGCTCGGCGCTGGGCAGCATTTTCCTGTCGATGAACAAGGTGCAGGCCACGGCCATCGGGGTCGGTGGGTTGCCCGGGTTTATCTCGATCGTGCCGCAGTACATCCCGAGTTTTGTGATCGGGATGGTCATTGCGATGGTCGTGCCGTTTGTTTTGACCTGTGTATTGAGCAGGAAGATTGTTCGGCCTGGATACAGGGTCGCCTGACCGACCGCTTTCGCGAGCAAGTCGAATCGTCGAACCGCCGCTCCCACATTTGATCGCTTTCCAACCTGAGAGCTGGGCTGGCTCACACTCAATTTGAGGAACCCACCATGCAAAACTGGCAACACTCGGTGATCTACCAGATCTACCCCAAAAGCTTCCACAGCCACGCGGGTAACGCCACCGGTGACCTGCTGGGCATTGTAGACAAGCTTGACTACCTGAAATGGCTGGGCGTGGATTGCCTGTGGATCACTCCGTTCCTGCGCTCGCCGCAACGCGACAACGGCTACGACATCAGCGACTACTACGCCATCGACCCAAGCTATGGGACCATGGCTGACTGCGACTTGCTGATCAGCGAAGCGGCCAAGCGCGGCATCAGGTTGATGCTCGATATTGTGGTCAACCACACCTCCATCGAACACGAGTGGTTCCAGCAAGCGCGCAGCAGCCTCGACAACCCGTACCGCGACTTCTATATCTGGCGCGACCAGCCGAACAACTGGGCCTCCAAGTTCGGCGGCTCGGCGTGGGAATACGAGGCGCAAACCGGTCAGTACTTCCTGCACCTGTTCGATCACACCCAGGCCGACCTGAATTGGGACAACCCCGCAGTGCGAGCCGAGGTGTTCAAGCTGATGCGCTTCTGGCGCGACAAAGGCGTGGGCGGTTTCCGCCTGGACGTGATCAACCTGATCTCCAAACCCGCCGATTTCCCCGAAGACAACACTGATGGCCGGCGCTTCTACACCGATGGCCCGAACGTGCATGAATACCTGCAGGAAATGCACCGCGAAGTGTTCGAAGGGCATGACCTGATCAACGTCGGCGAAATGTCATCCACCAGCCTTGAACACTGCATCCGCTACTCGCGGCCGGAGTCCAAAGAGCTGTCGATGACCTTCAACTTTCATCACCTGAAAGTCGATTACCCGAACCTGGAAAAGTGGGTGAGGGCGGACTTTGATTTTCTGCAACTCAAGCAGATTTTTTCCGACTGGCAACTCGGCATGCAGGCCGGTGGCGGCTGGAACGCGCTGTTCTGGTGTAACCACGACCAGCCACGTGTTGTCTCGCGTTTTGGTAATGACGGCGAGCACCGTGTGGTTTCGGCCAAGATGCTTGCCACCGCGCTGCACTTCCTTCAGGGCACGCCGTATGTGTACCAGGGCGAAGAGCTGGGCATGACCAACCCCGGCTTCAACAAGATCGAGCAGTACCGAGACGTCGAGACCCTGAATATCTTCCGCCTCAAGCGCGATGCGGGTGAATCCGAGGCGTCGAGCATGGCGGCGATCATGCAGAAGTCTCGCGACAACAGCCGCACGCCGATGCAGTGGAACACCCAGGCGAATGCCGGTTTCAGCACGGGCGAACCGTGGATCGGCATCCCCGCCAATGCGGCGCAGATCAACGTCGAGCGCCAGTTGGATGACCCGGATTCGGTGCTGCATCACTACCGCGCGCTGATCGCTCTGCGCCGCAGCGAGCCGCTGATTCAGGAAGGTGTGTATCGCCAACTGCTGCAAGACCACCTGCAGGTCTGGGCCTATCTGCGTGAAGGCGATGGCGAGCGCCTGCTGGTGCTCAACAATTTCTACGGCACGCCGTGCGAAATCCAGCTGCCCGACCACGTGATAGACGCCGCGCAAACGCAGCGCCTGGTGATCAGCAACTACCCCGACTGCCCGCCGCGTACGGCCACGGTGACGTTGCGCCCTTACGAATCCTTTGTGCTGCACCTCAAGGACTAAGACCCGCCTCAACCCCTGCCTGGGAGTGCAGGGGCGCTTCACCCAAAAACATAATAAAAAAATATCGGAGTGCTTCATGAAAACAACAATAAAGCTGGGCCTCATTGCGTCGTGTCTCTCTGCCCCTTATGCCGCTCACGCCCTGGAATTTGCCGGTTACCTGCGCAGCGGCGCAGGCACTTCAACCGGCAGTGGCAAGCAGCAATGTTTCCAGTTGCCGGGGGCGCAAACCAAATACCGTCTGGGTAACGAATGCGAGCAATACGGGGAACTGGAATTGCGCCAGGACCTGCTGACGCTGGATGACGGTTCGGTACTCAGCGTCGATGCCATGGCGTCGTTTTACAACAAATACGATCGCGCCCTGAAATTCCATGGCGAAGATAACGGCTCGGCGCGCATGCCGCAGATGTATGCGCAGTGGTCCAACCTGCCGAGCCTCAACGGCGGTTCGGTGTGGGCCGGTCGACGTTATTACAAACGAAACGACATCCATATTTCCGACTTCTACTACTGGAACCAGAGCGCCACGGGTGGCGGTGTGGAGGACGTAAAAATCGGCGACCTCAAGTACAGCTACGCCCTGTCGCGCAAGGACAACCTGTACCAGAAGGAATACGCCACCCGTCACGACTTCAACGTGGCGGGCTTCAAGACCAACCCCGGCGGCGAGCTGGAGTTTGGCTTGAGTTACATCGACAAAGCTGGCGGCCGCGATGCCAACAGCGGCTGGGCGATCACCGCGCAGCATGTGCAAAAACCTTTCCTGGGCGGCAAGAACAAATTCGCCTTGCAGTACGGCGAAGGCCCCGGCACCGGCCTTGGCTACACCGGCGACACCACGTTGGACAAAAGCAGCAAAAGCTACCGCGCCGTGGAGTTTTTCGACTGGCAGGTGACACCGCGTTTCGGTGGGCAAGTCGAGGCGGTGTACCAGAAAGATATTCGTCCCGGCAGCCGGGACCAGACGTGGATGTCCATCGGTGTTCGCCCCGCGTACGCGATCAGCGAGCAGTTTAAACTCGTCACCGAACTTGGGCATGATCAGGTGGAGGCCGCGGGTGGTACGCGAAAGCTGAGCAAATTTACCTTCGCCCCGACCTGGTCGCCCAACGGCCCCGAGTTCTGGGCGCGGCCGGAGGTGCGTTTGTATTACACCTACGCCAGCTGGAATGAAGCCGCCAAGCGCGCGGCGAATGAACTGGCGGCGGGTTCGGCGTTGTCCGACACCGGCGCGTACGGCACCGCGCGGCATGGGTCAAATGTGGGTGTGCAGGTTGAATATTGGTGGGAATAACCGCGCTTTATGTGGGAGCTGGCTTGCCTGCGATGCAAGCGACCCGGTCTCTCAGTAAGGCCAAGGTGATGCTATCGCAGGCAAGCCAGCTCCCACATTGGATCGTCGTTCGCCCTATGATTTTTACAGAACAAAACAGCAGGTGAAGTCATGACCACAACGCAACCCCTGGAACTGTTGGCGCCCCTGTCCGGGGTGCTGCTGGCGCTGGACAAGGTGCCCGACCCGGTGTTCGCCGGCCGCCTGATCGGCGACGGCCTGTGCATCGACCCGACCTCGCAGACCCTCTGCGCGCCACTGGCCGGGGTGATCAGCAATATTCAGGGCAGTGGTCATGCGCTCAGCATCACCGACGACAACGGCGTTCAGGTGCTGCTGCACATTGGCCTGGACACCGTGAACCTCGCGGGCCAGGGCTTCACGCGCTTGGTGCTGGAAGGCCAGCGCGTGGACGCCGGGCAACCGCTGATTGAATTCGATGCCGACTACGTGGCGCTCAATGCACGCAGTTTGTTGACGTTGATGCTGGTGGTCAGTGGCGAGCCGTTTACCTTGCTGGCGAACGATTTGGTAGAGGTCGGCCAGCCACTGTTGCAGTTATCCCCAGGTGAAGCCGTTGAAGCGGTGAATGAGGAGGAGGGCGACGCACTGTTCTCCAAGCCGCTGACCTTGCCCAACGCCAACGGCTTGCACGCTCGACCTGCGGCGGTGTTCGCCCAGGCAGCCAAAGCCTTTAGCGCGAGCATTTATCTGCACAAGCAGACCCAGAGCGCCAACGCAAAATCCCTGGTGGCGATCATGGCGCTGCAAACCGTGCAGGGTGATTCGCTGCAGGTAAGTGCCGCGGGTGACGATGCCGAAGCGGCGATCAAGACATTGGTCGCGCTGTTGGCAGACGGCTGCGGCGAGACGGTTGCGGCACCGGCTGAGGTGGTTGAGGCGCTCGCGCCTGCGTCGTCACAGACGTTGCTGCGCGGCGTGTGTGCGTCGCCGGGTTCGGCGTTTGGCCAGGTTGTTCAAGTGGCTGAGCCCGAGCTGACGATCACTGAAAACGGCGCCGGCGAAACGGCCGAGCGAGATGCTTTGACGCGTGGCCTGTTGGCGGCAACCCAGGCGCTGCAAACCCTGCAAGCCAACGCCGCCGGCGGTGCCCAGGCGGAAATCTTCCGCGCCCATCAGGAGTTGCTCGAAGACCCGACCCTGCTGGAGCAAGCCCACGGTCTGCTGGCCCAAGGCAAGAGCGCCGCGTTTGCCTGGAACAGCGCCACCGTTGCGACCGCCAAGCTGTTTAAGGAGTCGGGCAATACGCTACTCGCCGAACGCGCGGCGGATTTGGCCGATGTCGGCCAGCGCGTGCTGAAGCTGATTCTCGGTGTCCAGGACCGCGCATGGGATTTGCCGGAGCAGGCCATCCTGATCGCCGAGCAACTGACGCCGTCGCAAACCGCCAGCCTGGATACGCGCAAGGTGCTGGGTTTTGTCACCGTTGGCGGCGGCGCGACCAGTCACGTCGCGATCCTCGCCCGAGCGCTCGGCCTGCCGGCGATTTGCGGCGTGCCGGGGTACGTGTTGGCGCTGGCCAATGGCAAACACGTCCTGCTCGACGCCGATAAAGGCGAACTGCACCTGGAGCCCGACCTGGCTGAAATCGAACAATTGCAGGCTGCCCGCCATCAGCAAGTGCAGCGCCGTCAGCGTGAGGTGGCGCAGGCTGCCTTGCCGGCCACCACCCGCGATGGCCATCACGTTGAGGTCACGGCCAACGTAGCTTCGCTGCAGGAAGTCGAGCAGTCCTTGACCCTGGGTGGTGAGGGCGTCGGCCTGTTGCGTTCCGAATTCCTCTACCTGGACCGAAACCGCGCGCCAAGCCCCGAGGAACAGGCCGGCACCTACACGGCCATCGCCCGTGCCCTGGGCCCTGAGCGCAACCTCGTGGTGCGCACCCTGGACGTCGGTGGCGACAAGCCACTGGCCTACGTGCCGATGGACGCCGAGACCAACCCGTTTCTTGGCTTGCGTGGTATTCGCCTGTGCCTGGAGCGTCCTGAACTGTTGCGCGAACAATTCCGCGCCATCCTCGCCAGTGCCGGTTTTGCGCGCCTGCACATCATGCTGCCGATGGTCAGCCTGTTGTCGGAGCTGCACCTTGCGCGGCAGATTCTTGAGGAAGAAGCGCTGGCGCTGGGGCTCACCGAGCTGCCGAAGCTGGGCATCATGATCGAAGTACCGTCCGCCGCATTGATGGCGGATGTGTTTGCGCCCCACGTGGATTTCTTCTCCATCGGCACCAACGACCTGACCCAATACACGTTGGCGATGGACCGCGATCATCCGCGGCTGGCCAGCCAGGCCGACAGTTTTCACCCGGCGGTGCTGCGCCTGATCGCCACCACCGTCACGGCCGCCCATGCCCACGGCAAGTGGGTCGGCGTGTGCGGCGCGTTGGCGTCTGAAGCATTGGCCGTGCCGGTGCTGATCGGGCTGGGCGTGGATGAACTGTCGGTCAGCGTGCCGTTGATCCCGACCATCAAGGCCACCGTGCGCGAACTGGATTTGGCCGGCTGCCAGATCATCGCCCGTCAGGTGCTGGGCCTGGAAGAAGCAGGCCAAGTGCGTGAGGCCCTGCGCCTTTACCGCGCTGCCAGCGTCGATACTTCACCTGTTTTGGAGCACTGAGCATGTTCGAGAAATTGCAGCAGGCGTTCTGGAAAGCCCTGACGCCGGACTTGATTGCCGAGACGGTGGTGGTGCCGGAGCAAGGTGTGTTGTCGGCGGATATGCTGGCGGCGTTGGGCGGGGCGCAGAACCTGAAGTCGCAGCAGCGAGTAGCCCTCACACGTGTGCGGGTGCAGTTGCAGGATGCGGGGCGATTGGATGCGGCGGCGCTGAAGGCAGCAGGTGTGCCTGGCGTGATGGTGTTGACGGGGGGAGTCGTGCACCTGATCACTGGCCTTTAAGCCAAGCACAGCTCCAAATGTGGGAGCGGGCTTGCTCGCGAATACGGAGTGCCAGTCACCAGATGCATCGACTGATTCACCGCCTTCGCGAGCAAGCCCGCTCCCACATTTGTCTTTTGGTGTTTGGAAGGGCGTCTACAGCTGCTGGTTATCTTCCGGCGGCTTGGTTTTATCCACACCCGGCACGTGCAAGTTACCTTCCACCACCTGGTTACCTTCCAGTTGCGGTTGAGTCACCCAGGTCAGAATGTCGTAATACCGGCGGATGTTCGCCACAAAATGCACCGGCTCACCACCACGTGCATAGCCATAGCGAGTCTTGCTGTACCACTGCTTTTGCGAAAGGCGCGGCAGCATCTTCTTCACGTCCAGCCACTTGTCGGGGTTCAGGCCGTCTTTCTTCGCCAACGTGCGCGCATCTTCCAAATGCCCGGTACCGACGTTGTAGGCCGCAAGCGCAAACCACGTACGGTCCGGTTCGGCGATGCTGTTGTCCAGTTCATCCTTGATCTTTGCCAGGTACTTGGCGCCGCCCATGATGCTTTGCTTGGCGTCCAGGCGGTTGGACACGCCCATCGCCTGGGCGGTGTTCTGGGTCAGCATCATCAGGCCGCGCACGCCGGTCTTGGAGGTGACGGCCGGTTGCCACAGCGATTCCTGATAGCCGATGGCCGCCAATAATCGCCAGTCCACTTTTTCTTCCTTGGCGTAGGCGCGAAAATGCTTTTCGTATTTGGGCAGGCGCTGCTGCAAGTGCTGGGCGAAGGTGTAGGCGCCGACGTAACCGAGAACATCCACGTGCCCGTAATAGCGGTCTTTCAAGCGCTGCAACGTGCCGTTTTTCTCGACCTTGTCCAGGTAGCTGTTGATCTCGTTGAGCAGGCTGTTGTCTTCGCCTGCTGCCACGGCCCAGCTTTGGTTGCTGGCATTGCCGAGGTCGAACGCCACCCGCACATTAGGGAAGTACACCTGGTTCATCGCGACTTCGTTGGAGTCGACTAGGGTCAGGTCGATTTGCCCTTCATCGACCATACGCAGCAAGTCGACTACCTCAACAGCGTCGGACTCTTCGTATTCAATCGCAGGATTCTGCTTTTTAAGCGCCGCCAATTGCTCGGCGTGGGTGCTGCCCTTGAGCACCATGATTTTCTTGCCCACAAGGTCCGCCACGTTGGTCGGGCGGGATTGGCCGTTGCGGTAGATGATCTGCGGGGTCACTTCCAGGTAAGGGTGGGAGAAACGCACCTGTTGCTGGCGTTGCTCACTGCTCACCAGACCGGCGGCAGCCAATACCGGACCGTTGGGTTTGCCCAACTGACCGAACAAGTCGTCGAGGTTGTCGGCGGTCTCGATTTCCAGCTTCACGCCCAGGTCGTCGGCAAAGCGCTTGACCAGCTCGTATTCGAAACCGGTTTCACCGTTGCGGTCCTGGAAATACGTGGCGGGGCTGTTTCGGGTAATTACACGCAATACGCCATCCTCCTTGATTCGCTCGAGCGTGCTGGGTTTATCAACACACGCGCTGAGCATCAGGAAGAGTCCGGTTGCGAGCAGCCATTTGGCGCATCGCGGGCGCAAAGCAGTAGGGGAGAACATCTGCGCAGTATACGCAAACGACCCTCGGCGCCATATCTCGACAGCAGGGGACTTGTCTGATAGTGCCCGCAGAACCGGGCTGCAGCCCGCAGAAATGCGGGTTGGCGTGGGTTTGTGACGGTTAAAATAACTGCGCGCCAGGGCCCGCAAAACGCCCCGATACCGTGCAAACCCTGCCAACTGACGTTCGGCAACGGCCAGCGGTGCCGTTTCGGGTGCCGTTGGCGGCGGTTTACGCTAGAATGCACGGCCTCAAAGCACACCCCCTTCCCGAGGCTGTCCCGAAGATGTTGATCCTGCGCGGCGCTCCTGCCCTTTCTGCCTTTCGCCACAGCAAACTCCTTGAGCAACTGAGCCAAAAGGTTCCAGCGGTTACAGGCTTGTATGCTGAATTTGCTCACTTCGCCGACGTTAACGGCGTGTTGACCGCCGACGAACAGCAAGTGCTGGCACGCCTTCTGAAGTACGGCCCAAGCGTCCCCGTTCAAGAGCCGACTGGCCGCTTGTTCCTGGTTCTGCCAAGGTTCGGCACCATTTCGCCCTGGTCGAGCAAGGCCAGCGACATCGCCCGCAACTGCGGCCTGTCGAGCATTCAGCGCCTTGAGCGCGGCATTGCCTTCTACGTGGCTGGCCAGTTCAGCAACGCTGAAGCTGCGCTGGTCGCCAGCAGCCTGCACGACCGCATGACCCAGATCATCGTCAGCCAGTTGGAACAGGCTGCCGGCCTGTTCAGCCATGCCGAGCCGAAGCCGCTGACCGCGATTGACGTGCTCGGCGGTGGCCGCGCCGCCCTCGAGAAGGCCAACACCGAACTGGGCCTGGCGCTCGCCGAAGACGAGATCGACTACCTGGTCGACGCCTTCAACGGCTTGAAGCGCAACCCGCACGACATCGAGCTTATGATGTTTGCCCAGGCCAACTCCGAGCACTGCCGTCACAAAATCTTCAACGCCAGTTGGGACATCGACGGCGAAAGCCAGGAAAAAAGCCTGTTCGGCATGATCAAGAACACCTACGTGATGCACAGCGAAGGCGTTCTTTCTGCTTATAAGGACAACGCCTCGGTTATCGTCGGCTCGGTTGCCGGCCGTTTCTTCCCCGACCCTGAAACCCGCCAGTACGGCGCGGTGCAGGAGCCGGTGCACATCCTGATGAAGGTTGAAACCCACAACCACCCAACCGCGATTGCCCCGTTCCCGGGCGCAGCCACCGGTTCCGGCGGCGAAATCCGTGACGAAGGTGCTACTGGCCGTGGCGCCAAGCCCAAGGCGGGCCTGACCGGTTTCACCGTGTCCAACCTGCAAATTCCGGGTTTTGAACAGCCGTGGGAAGTGCCGTACGGCAAGCCTGAGCGCATCGTCACCGCGCTGGACATCATGATCGAAGGCCCGCTCGGCGGCGCCGCGTTCAACAACGAATTCGGTCGCCCGGCACTGACCGGCTATTTCCGTACGTTCGAGCAGTCCATCACCACCCCGCGTGGCGATGAAGTGCGCGGCTACCACAAGCCAATCATGTTGGCTGGCGGCATGGGTAACATCCGCGAAGAACACGTCAAGAAAGGCGAGATTCTGGTCGGCTCCAAGCTGATCGTCCTCGGCGGCCCGGCCATGTTGATCGGCCTGGGCGGCGGCGCAGCTTCCTCCATGGCCACCGGCACCAGCTCGGCTGACCTGGACTTTGCTTCCGTGCAGCGCGAAAACCCGGAAATGGAACGCCGCTGCCAGGAAGTCATCGACCGTTGCTGGCAGTTGGGTGACAAGAACCCGATCAGCTTCATCCACGACGTCGGCGCCGGCGGTTTGTCCAACGCCTTCCCGGAGCTGGTCAACGATGGCGACCGTGGTGGCCGTTTCGAACTGCGCAACATTCCAAACGACGAGCCGGGCATGGCCCCGCACGAAATCTGGAGCAACGAATCCCAGGAACGCTACGTACTGGCGGTTGGCCCTGAAGACTTCGCGCGCTTCCAGGCCATCTGCGAACGCGAGCGTTGCCCGTTCGCCGTGGTTGGCGAAGCCACTGCCGAGCCGCAGCTGACCGTTACGGATAGCCACTTCGGCAACAGCCCGGTAGACATGCCGCTGGAAGTGCTGCTGGGCAAAGCCCCGCGCATGCACCGTTCGGCCGTGCGTGAAGCCGAGCTGGGCGATGATTTCGACCCAAGCGCGCTGGAACTGGCCGACAGCATCGAACGCGTGCTGCACCACCCGGCCGTGGCGAGCAAAAGCTTCCTGATCACCATCGGCGACCGCACCATTACTGGCCTGGTTGCCCGTGACCAAATGGTTGGCCCGTGGCAGGTTCCAGTGGCTGACGTTGCCGTCACTGCCACCAGCTTCGACGTGTACACCGGTGAAGCCATGGCCATGGGCGAGCGTACGCCGCTGGCCCTGCTGGACGCTCCGGCGTCGGGCCGCATGGCGATTGGTGAAACCCTCACCAACATCGCCGCTTCGCGCATCGGCAAGCTGTCCGACATCAAACTGTCGGCCAACTGGATGTCCGCTGCCGGTCACCCGGGTGAAGACGCGCGTCTGTATGACACCGTGAAAGCAGTCGGCATGGAGCTGTGCCCGGAGCTGGGCATCACCATTCCGGTGGGCAAGGACTCGATGTCCATGGCCACTCGCTGGAACGAAGACGGCACCGACAAGAGCGTCACCTCGCCGCTGTCGCTGATCGTTACCGGTTTTGCGCCGGTTACCGACATTCGCCAAACCCTGACCCCGCAACTGCGCATGGACAAGGGCACCACCGACCTGATCCTGATCGACCTGGGCCGTGGCCAGAACCGCATGGGCGCCTCGATCCTCGCGCAAACCCATGGCAAGCTCGGCAAACACGCGCCGGACGTCGACGATGCAGAAGACCTCAAAGCCTTCTTCGCCGTGATCCAGGGCCTCAACGCCGACGGCCACCTGCTGGCTTACCACGACCGTTCCGATGGCGGCTTGCTGACCAGCGTTGTGGAAATGGCTTTCGCCGGTCACTGCGGCCTGAACATCGTGCTCGACAGCGTTGCCGAGGATGCCTCCGAAATCAACGGCATCCTGTTCAACGAAGAGTTGGGCGCGGTGATTCAGGTTCGCCAGGACGCAACGCCGGACGTGCTCGCCCAATTCAGCGCCGCTGGCCTGGACGACTGCGTGGCCGTGATCGGCCAGCCGATCAACAACGGTGAAATCAACATCTCCTTTAATGGCGACACCGTGTTCGCCGGCCAGCGCCGCTTGCTGCAGCGTCAGTGGGCTGAAACCAGCTACCAGATCCAGCGTCTGCGCGACAACGTGCAGTGCGCCGAGCAGGAATTCGACGTGATCCTGGAAGAAGACAACCCGGGCCTGAGCACCAAACTCAGCTTCGACGTCAACCAGGACATCGCCGCGCCTTACATCAAGAAAGGCATTCGCCCACAAGTTGCGGTACTGCGTGAGCAGGGCGTCAACGGCCAGGTGGAAATGGCGGCCGCGTTTGACCGTGCCGGCTTCAATGCGATCGACGTGCACATGAGCGACATCCTCGCCGGTCGCGTTGACCTCAACGAGTTCAAAGGCCTGGTGGCCTGCGGCGGTTTCTCCTACGGCGACGTGCTGGGTGCCGGTGAAGGCTGGGCCAAATCGGCCTTGTTCAACAGCCGTGCGCGTGATGCGTTCCAGGGCTTCTTCGAACGCAACGACAGCTTCACCCTGGGTGTGTGCAACGGTTGCCAGATGATGTCCAACCTCAGCGAACTGATTCCGGGCAGCGAGTTCTGGCCGCACTTTGTGCGCAACCGTTCCGAGCAGTTCGAAGCCCGTGTCGCCATGGTGCAGGTGCAGGAGTCCAACTCGATCTTCCTGCAAGGCATGGCCGGTTCGCGCATGCCAATCGCCATCGCCCACGGTGAAGGCCATGCCGAGTTTGCCAGCGAAGAAGCCTTGCTCGAAGCCGACCTGTCCGGCACCGTGGCGCTGCGCTTCGTCGACAACCACGGCAAGGTCACCGAGACCTACCCGGCCAACCCGAACGGCTCGCCGCGCGGGATCACCGGCCTCACCAGCCGCGACGGTCGCGTCACCATCATGATGCCGCACCCGGAACGCGTATTCCGCGCCGTGCAGAACTCGTGGTGCCCGGAAGAGTGGGACGAAGACGGCGCCTGGATGCGCATGTTCCGCAACGCTCGCGTGTGGGTGAACTAAGGCGGTGTACAAGCTTGCCTTCTTTGTACCCGCCAGCCATGTGGAGACGGTGAAAACTGCCGTCTTCGCAGCTGGCGGCGGGCGCATCGGCAACTACGACAGCTGCGCCTGGCAAGTGCTGGGCAAGGGCCAATTTCGCGCGATGGACGGCAGCCAGCCGTTTATCGGGCAAGTGGGGCAGGTTGAAGAGGTTGAAGAATGGAAGGTTGAGCTGGTGGTGGCGGATGAGTTGATTGTGGCTGTTGTGGCTGCGTTGAAACTGAGCCATCCGTACGAGACACCGGCGTATGAGGTGTGGCAGTTGGCGGATTTCTGATTCGCACGCTGCATTAACAAGAAACCCGCTGGGCCAGTTTGGTCAGCGGGTTTTTTGTTGGTTGTGCGGGCCAATCGCAGGCAAGCCAGCTCCCACAGTCGACCGTGTGGGAGCTGGCTTGCCTGCGATGGCGTCGGTGCAGGCGCTGTGGACCTTTCCTACAAGCCTTTCAGGTTGTCCCTCGGAACCAGCCTCAATAGCCTCCAGCGGTCGCTGAAAAAACCAGTGATCGGGATTTGAGCTCAACGCCCGTTCAACAACCTCGTATCGGCTTGAGATTCAATAATGGAGTTTCCAGATGTCGTCGTTCCTCGCCTCAATACAAATACTCCACTCGGGCAAGCCTTGGTTTCAATGTTCAAATCCATTGAAGTGGAACTGATGCTTGAGGGGGCGAGGCCTGGCGCGGTCAAGGTCATTGTCTTTGGCGGTTGTGCTGTCCACCTATACACGCACCATCGTATTTCCACGGATGTTGATGCTGAGATTTACTGCGCTAGTTTTCGAAACAAGCTGCGCCTTCAGACACTGCTGGCGGAATTTCCTGAGCAGTTTTTCGATGAGCAGTCCGGTCGTGTGATGGAGCTTAACTATGACCTTCAATATCACACCAGCTTCGGCCCACTTCACGAAGATTACTGGGAGCGAAGTCTTCCTTTGGACGAGTTTCCTGTGGAGTCTGTACTGCACCTGCATATAGCTGCACCGATCGACATTGCAATCTCCAAATTGGGCCGAGCCACTGATCAAGATGTGAGCGACATCATGGCGTTGCTGAGGGCTGGCTTCATCCTGACCACTGAGCTCCGTCGGCTGGCGTTGCAGGCAATTGATATGTATGTTGGCAACAAAGAGCCACCCAGATCCATTCTGAACAATATCTTGCACGATTATCTGGAGCCTGCAGATGGCGAAGCCTTTTAACGGTCCCGTCTTATCATCCGCCTTGGACACTCTCGTCAAGAGCCCTCTGAATCAGGCTGATGACGATGCGCTGGTGAGCGCAGCGAAAGCTGTTTGGTATTCGGACGCGAATCTTGTGGGTGAAGTGAAGAATTTTCTGGAGGCTCACTCCAGCGAATTGGAACTTCGTCGCGCGGGCTATCTGCTGGAGCGCTTCACGCGCTTCGCGTGTGTGACAGATAGTCGGGTAGTGGAAGCGCTGCACGCTCTTGAGCTTTTTTCGGCGACTGCTTACAAACAAGAGGTGAAGCCTCAGGGCGTTGTTGCGCTGCGCAGTCGTCGTGATGAGCTGGCGATGTCCTGGGGGCTGAGTGAGGGGCTGGGTTTGAAGGTTCAAGCGCTGATGCCTTTTCAGACTCGGCATTACGAAGCGCAGCAACGTGAGGCGTCCGTCTAGGCGTTCGTTGTGATTAAAGAACCCGGCCTAAGCCGGGTTTTTATTGTCTGCGATTTCTTCAGTTCTCGGAGATTTCCCACAACCCTTTCAGGTTGTCCCTCGGAACTCGCTTCACTAATCTTCTCTGGTCGCTGCCAATTCAGCGACCGGGACTGCAAGCCCGCCGAAATTATGTTGGAGTTCATAAGCGCCGCTATAATCGTGGCGCTTTTCATGGTCATCGTTTTTATGGTGGCTGTGTGCGGGAGACTTTAGGGTCTACCCGGGATGCTCCTTCCTTGGTCTTGCAGGCCCGCGCACAGCTGCCACCCATCATCTGCAAGTGATGCTGGTAGTTCCCATTTTTTGAGGAGCAATACCATGATCAAAGACAGTCCAAATCCCCCATCTGATTCTCAGCCCGCCGACCAAATCTTTACCGTACTCCCCAACCTGAGCAGCGAAACCCTGCTCGCCAACGCTTCCCAAGACCTGGCATCAGTCCAGGCACTGGCGGGCAATCTGGCGTTTGATATCGACGGCCCGCAGCGAGATGCGGTGTTGGGAATTCATCGGATGCTGGAAGGTATCCAACTGATGGTGGATCGGGTGTTGGATTTACAGGAAGTCCCCATCAACAACTGACCCCACTCACTCTGTGGCGAGGGAGCTTGCTCCCGCTGGGGGGCGCAGCGCCCCCAAACCTGCCACAGCGTTAAAAACGGTGTTCTCCAGAGAAGGGCTGCGCCGCAGCCCAGCGGGAGCCAACGCCGGAATGAAGCTAAGGCTTGACCGATCGTCATTTATAAAATACTGTGTTTATGTACAGTATTTGAGGGGCGAGTGAACAGCACTAGTGGCTATTCACACCCTTCAACGCTGTAAGCATGGCCAGGACGGTCATGTTTTATTTCTGACCCGAATACTCGGGTTCATTATTCAAGAGAGGGAACTCATGTCTTATCCAGAAAGCAAACTCACTGGCATCACCGGTTTTGCCAAAGCCGCTAACGTCACTGGCGGTTGGTCCGGCCAAGTGGTCAGTATCACCACGTTGGATCAACTCAAGGCCCAAATCGCCGATGCCACGCCCCGCGTGTTGGTGATCAACAGCAATATTTCGGCGTCCAGCTTGACCAAGGTGTCCTTGGGCTCCAACAAAACCCTGGTCGGTTCGTTCCAGAATCGCACGCTTAACAACATCCACTTGCGCGCAACACCGCAGTCGCAAAACATCATTTTTCAAAACATCGTTTTCCAGCACTCCGCTGGCATCAAAGACAACGATGACATTCAGCTTTACCTCGACTACGGCAGCAAGTATTGGATCGACCACTGCTCCTTTGTCGGCCATGACTGGTCCGCCAACGATGGCAGCCTCGACAAGCTGTTGTATATCGGCGACAAGGCTGATTACGCGACGATCAGTAACTGCTTCTTCGGCAACCACAAGTACGGTTTGATCCTGGGCCATCCGGCGGATGACAACAACGCCGCCTTCAATGGTTTCCCGCGTCTGACGATCTGCCACAACCGTTTCGACAATATGGAAGTGCGCGCCCCAGGGCTGATGCGTTACGGCTACTTCCACGTCTATAACAACTACATCAACAAGTTTCACCTCGGCTTTACGCTGGCGCAAAACGCCAACATTCTTTCCGAGAACAACAACTTTGGTGCGGGCAGTGAGAGTAACGGCATGCTGGATGACAAAGGCACGGGTACTTTTACCGACACTGGCAGCGTGCCTGCGATCACTAATCAAAAATCGCCCAAAGCGCAGTGGACCGCGTTGTCCAATTACACCTACACCTTGAAGACCGCCGCGCAAGCGAAGGACTTTACGGTGAAGAATGCGGGGGCGCAGTCCGTGAGCCTGGTGTTCGGCGGTTAACGCTGAGCGTCCCCACGCACTGCGTGGGAACGCATCCTGTAAAGCTGCCACGCAATGCGTGGCAGCACTTGATCAGGCGTTGATAGGGCGGGCAACCAAGCGCTCCAGCGCTTCACTCAATCCGCTGGCCTTGTCACCAATCAGCAGGTGCCAAACACCGCTTTCCAGCTGGCTCACACCCTGGCAACCCAGCGCAGTGAGGTCCGCTTCGGACAATACCGAATCATCCCCCAACTCCACTCGCAACCGGGTCATCGCCACGGCTTCCAGCTGCCGCACATTCCCACGGCCACCCAGCGCGCTCAGCCATTTTTCGGCTTCCTGCACATTCACCGCAACCGGCTTATCCACAGGCGCAACGCTCACCGGCGCAGCCGCCACAAACGACGGCATGGCCAGGCGAATCTCATCAGCAATGCTATCGGCCATTGGCCCGACCACCACCTGCAAACTCCCGCCATTGCCCGGGCGAACCACGGCCATGGCGCCCAGCGCTTTCAATTGCGCATCCACGGCCTTGTTGCGATCAACCATGTCCAGACGCAGGCGCGTAGTACATGCACCCACACTCAACAGATTCGCCGCTCCGCCCAACGCACTGATATACGCGCTGGCCCGCTGGTTATCGGTCATCACCTCAGCCTGCACCACAGGGATATCTTCACGGCCCGGCGTTTTGAGGTTGAAGCGACGAATGCAGTAGTTGAACACGCTGTAGTAGATCACCGCGTAAGCCAACCCGACCGGGAATACCAGCCAACCGTTGGTGGACTTGCCCCAGCCCAGCACCATGTCGATAAACCCGCCGGAGAAGGTAAAGCCCAGGTGGATGTTGAGCATATTGGTGACAGCCATCGACAGGCCCGTCAGCACGGCGTGAATCAGGTACAGGAACGGCGCAAGGAACATGAACGCAAATTCAATCGGCTCGGTCACGCCGGTCAAGAACGAGGTCAGCGCCATCGACAGGAAAATCCCGCCCATCACCTTGCGGCGTTCCGGCAATGCATTGCGGTACATCGCCAGACACGCCGCCGGCAGGCCGAACAACATCACCGGGAACATGCCGGTCATGAACTGGCCGCCTTTCGGGTCGCCTGCAAAATAACGAGTCAGGTCGCCGGTCACCACCGCGCCAGTCGCCGGATCGGTGAAGCTGCCGAACACAAACCAGGCCATGTTGTTGAGGATGTGGTGCAGGCCGGTGACGATCAGCAGGCGGTTGAACACGCCAAACACGAACGCGCCGAGGCTGCCGCTTTCCATCAGCAACACGCCGAAACTGTTGATGCCTTGCTGAATCGGCGGCCAGATCAGGCCGAAGATCACGCCCAATCCGACCGCACTGAACCCGGTGACAATCGGCACAAACCGTCGCCCGCCAAAGAAGGCCAGGTACTCCGGCAGCTTGATGTCCTTGAAGCGGTTATACAGCCCGCCCGCCATCAAGCCGCTGGCAATACCGGCGAGCATGCCCATGTTGATGGTGGTGTCCATCACCTTGAGCGTGGAGATCATTACCAAATAACCGATAGCGCCTGCCAGGCCCGCCGTGCCGTTATTGTCGCGGGCGAAACCCACGGCAATGCCGATGGCGAAGATCAGCGCCAGGTTGGCGAAGATCGCTTGCCCGGCGTCGTGCATCACGGCGATGTTCAAAAGGTCGGTGTCGCCCAGGCGCAGCAAGAGGCCGGCGATCGGCAGAATCGCGATCGGCAGCATGAGTGCACGGCCCAGGCGTTGCAGGCCTTCGATGAAATGTTGGTACATGGCGAGTCTCCTTTTCTTGTTGTTGTCAGCTCAGCGGCCAGTGGTGTTGACAGGCTTGGCGAACCGCCTTGGCGCTGCTCAGGTCGAGCAGGCTTCGGCTGATTTGCCTGCATTGCGCCGCGTCCAGATGGCGGACGCGGTCCTTGATTTCTCCGATCTGCGGCGGGCTTACCGACAGCTCGCTGACCCCCAGGCCTACCAATACCGGCGTGGCCAGCGGGTCGGAGGCGAGGGCGCCACACACGCCAACCCAGCGCCCGTGTTTGGCGGCGCCGGCACAGGTTTGGGCGATCAGCCGCAGCAGCGCCGGGTGCAAGGCGTCAACCCGCGCAGCGAGGCCGGCGTGGTCACGGTCCATGGCCAGGGTGTACTGGGACAGGTCGTTGGTGCCGATCGACAGAAAGTCCGCGTGCAGCGCAAGCTGCTCGGCCATCAGCGCGGCGGCAGGCACTTCGATCATCACGCCCAGTTCGGGGCGCTGAGTCAGTTCCAGCTCCACGCACAACTCGTCCAGACGCTGGCGAATCTGCAGCAGCTCATCCACTTCGCTGACCATCGGCAGCAGGATGCGGCAACGTTCCAGCGGGCACACTTGCAGCAGCGCGCGCAGTTGCTGGTCGAGCACGTCGGGGCGTACCTGGGCCATACGAATGCCACGCAAGCCCAACACCGGGTTGGCTTCGACGGGCAGCGGCAGGTAGTCGAGCTGTTTGTCGCCGCCCACATCGATGGTGCGGATGATCACCGACTTGTCACCCATGGCATCCAGTACCGCCTGATAGGCGCGGCGTTGCTCTTGCTCATCCGGCGCGATGCGACGGTCGACGAACAGGAATTCGGTGCGCAGCAGGCCGACGCCGTCAGCGCCGTTTTCAAATGCCACCTGGGCCTCGGCGCTGGAGGCGACGTTGGCCGCGACTTCGATGGTCACGCCGTCAGTGGTGCGCGCCGGTTCTTGAGCCTGAGATTGTTGCTGTTGACGGCGCTGCTTTTGCGCGTCGCGAATGTGGTGCACTTCGGCGTGGCGCGCGTCGCTGGGCATGAGTTCCAGGCGACCGTTGGCGGCGTCGAGCACCACGCGTTGGCCTTGGGGCACGTCGAGCACTTCGGCGCCCAGCGCGACGATGCAGGGCAAACCTTTACCGCGGGCCAGAATAGCCACGTGGGAGGTCGCGCCGCCTTCGGCCATGCAGATACCGGCAGCTTCTTGCGCACTCAGTTGCAGCAGGTCCGAAGGGGTCAGTTCATGAGCGCTGACAATTGCGCCCGCAGGCAATTCGAAGTGCCAGGCTTCACCCAGCAGCGCGCGCAACACACGCTGTTGCAGGTCGCGCAGGTCATTGGAGCGCTCGGCAAACAGCGGCTTGCCCAGCGCCAGCAACACCGCGCATTGGGCCTGGATTGCATCGCGCCAGGCGTGGGTGGCGGCGCTGCCGTTTTCGATGGCACCGGTAGCCGCGTCCAACAGGGCCGGGTCTTCCAGCAAGGCGAGGTGTGCCGCGAAGATTTCTTCTTCCTCGACGTTTTTGCGCTGGCGGGCGTGCTCCAGCGTGTTGCGAATTTCACTGCGCACCTGCTCCAGCGCGGTGTCGAGGCGTTGCAGTTGGTCGTCGCGGGAATGGTTGCCGGTGTCTTCCGGTAACTCAATGCCGGTCAGGCGAAACAGCGGCCCGCACACCAGGCCGGGCGCGGCGCACACACCTTGCAGCACACCGGCTTCGGTGTTCGCCCGGCGCACAGCGACGGCAACCGGCGCCTGATGTTCTTCTTTAACCGCTACGGACAGCGCGGCAACCAGCGCCTGCAACGCGGCCTCGGCATCTTCGCCGCGACAACTCACACGCACTTCATCGCCCTCGCCAACCCCCAGCCCCATTAAGCCAATCAAGCTGTCGCAGGCGGCCGATTTACCGGCGAAATGCAGATGGGCCTGGCTGCTGAAACCCTGCGCCGTCTTGCGGATCAACGCAGCGGGGCGCGCATGCAAACCGCCACGGTGAGTGATGCGCACGCTGGCGCGTACTTCAGCCGCTGAGTTATCCACAGCTGTCTGCGTCGCGGTGGTTGAACGCGCCACAATCTGCAACAACGGCTCGCCGAGTTTCACGGTGTTGCCGGCAATCGGCCGCAGCTCAAAGCCTTCGCCGTTGGTCAGGATGATCAGGCTGATCAGGCTTTTGCACTGGCGCGCAATGCGGTCCAGATCGAACTGCACCAGCGCCTGGCCTTCAGTGACCCGCGCGCCTTCCTTCACCAGCAGCGCAAATCCTTCGCCGTTCAGCTCGACGGTGTCGATGCCCACATGCATCAGCACTTCGGCGCCATTCTCGGCGCGAATTGTCAGTGCATGCCCGGTGCGCGCGACGTGGATGATCAGCCCGTCGCACGGTGCGTGCAGGCAGTCATTCAGCGGGTCGATGGCAATGCCGCCGCCCATCGCGCCGCTTGCGAACACCTCGTCGGGAACGTTGCCCAGGGTCAGCACCGGGCCACTGAGGGGGGCGCTTAGGGTCAATTCATTATTGTTGTAGGGCATGGGCACGGTACTCATCAGGAAAACGCGACTCAGTGAGTGCGGGTAACTTTGCTCAGGTGGCGTGGTTGGTCAGGGTCCATGCCCCGGGCAACCGCCAGGCCTGCAGCCATGACGTAAAAGCTTTGAATCGCCAGGATCGGATCCAGGCTCGGGTGTTCGGCGCGGCTCAGGGTCAGGTCGCGCTCGGCCACATCGTCCGGCGCGGCCAGCAACACGCGGGCACCGCGTAGGCGCATGTCGGCGGCCAGGCTCAACAGGCCAGCCTGCTCGGCGCCGCGTGGGGCGAACACCAGCAGTGGATAGTCTTCGTCGATCAAGGCCATCGGCCCGTGGCGCACTTCGGCGCTGCTGAACGCTTCGGCCTGGATCGCCGAGGTTTCCTTGAGCTTGAGCGCAGCTTCCTGAGCGATTGCAAAACCGGCGCCACGGCCGATCACGATCAGGCGCTGGCTGTCGCGCAGGGCGTCGATGGCGGGAGTCCAATCCTGTTTCGCGGCTTCACGCAGACCCTCAGGCAGCGCTTGGCAGGCTTGCAGCAGCGGCAGGTCCTGATTCCAGTGGCCGATCAATTGCGCACTGGCGCTGAGGGTGGCGATAAAACTTTTGGTCGCGGCAACACTGAGTTCCGGCCCGGCGCACAGCGGCACGTGGAATTCGCACGCGGCTTCCAATGGCGAGTCTTCGGCGTTGACCAGCGAAATACTCAGGGCGCCGCGTTTGCGCAGCAGGCGCAGGCTGTTGACCAAATCCGGGCTTTGCCCCGACTGCGAGAAACCAAACGCTACCTGACCGCTGACCTTCAACGGCGCTTGCAACAGGGTCACCACCGACATGGGCAACGACGCCACGGGGATGCCCACGTGTTGCATGGCGATGTAGGCGAAGTAGCTGGCGGCATGGTCCGAGCTGCCCCGGGCAATGGTCATCGCCACTTGCGGCGGCTGGCGGCGCAGGCGGCCGGCGACTTCCTCGAGCATCGGGCTGAGGCGTTGCAGTTGCGCCGCAACGGCGTCCGAGGAGGCCAATGCCTCTTCAAGCATTTTTGAAGTCAATGGTTTCTCCTTCGACCATTACGTCGGTGAGTGTCAGGGAGCGGTCAAGGCGCACGCAGTCGGCAAAGCTGCCGGGTTGCAGGCGGCCGCGTTCTTCCAGGCCCAGGTAGTCCGCAGGAAATTGCGACAGGCGCTGTGAGGCTTCGCTGATGGGCAGGCCGATTTTCACCAGGTTGCGCAGCGCCTGATCCATGGTCAGGGTGCTGCCGGCCAGCGTTCCGTCGGCCAGGCGTACGCCGCCCAGGCACTTGGTCACGGTGTGGCTGCCCAACTTGTATTCACCGTCGGGCATGCCGGCGGCGGCTGTGGAATCAGTGACGCAGTACAGGCACGGGATCGAACGCAGGGCCACGCGCATGGCGCCGGGGTGTACGTGCAGCAAATCCGGAATCAATTCGGCGTATTTGGCGTGGGCAAGCGCGGCGCCGACGATGCCCGGCTCGCGGTGATGCAGCGGGCTCATGGCGTTGTACAAATGCGTGAAGCTGGTGGCGCCGGCGGCGAGGGCGGCGACGCCTTCTTCATAGCTGCCCAGTGTGTGGCCAATCTGCATGCGTATGCCGCGTGCGCTAAGCGCGCGGATCAGGGCATCGTGGCCAGCAATTTCCGGGGCGATGGTGATCACGCGGATCGGCGCCAGGCGCAGGTAGGCTTCCACTTCTTCCATCAGTGCGGTGTGGGCGAAGTTGGGTTGAGCGCCGAGTTTTCCTGGGTTGATGTAGGGGCCTTCCAGGTGTACGCCGAGGACCCGCGCGCTGCCGGCAGGGCGCTGCGCACAGAAGGTGCCGAGTTGGCCGAGCACGCTGGAAATTTCGTCAACCGGCGCAGTCATGGTGGTGGCCAGCAGCGACGTCGTACCAAAACGCACATGGGTGCGGGTGATGGTCTCGAACGCGCCGGTGCCTTCCATGATGTCTTTGCCGCCACCGCCGTGCACGTGCAGGTCGATAAAGCCTGGCAGCAGGTAGGGCAGGTCATTGTCAGCCGGGTCGCAAGGCACGCCTTCGATGGCAGTCACCTTGCCGTGCTCGTGCACCACGCGGCCGCGAACCCAGCCTTGGGGCGTGAGGATGTTGTCTTCGGACATGGGCAGTTCTCTAAAGTCGCAGTTCAGCGGAATAGTCGTGGCGGCGCAGCTCTGCGACAAAGTCGTAGTAGTCGTTGCGGCAGTAGGTGTCGGTGATTTCAATCGGCGTGTTGTCGGCGGTGTAGCCGACGCGGGTCATCAACAGCATGGCGGTGCCGGGCGCGATGCCTACCAGCCTGGCGAACTCGTCCGACGCGTTGATCGCCTGCACATGCTGCAAGGCGCGCACGATGGGCTTGCCGATGCTTTCAAAGTATTCGTACAGCGAACTGCCCAAGGCCTGCGGCTGTGGCAGCACTGAGGCGGGGACCACGGTCATTTCAATGGCCATCACCGTGTCGTCGGCTTTGCGCAAGCGCTTCAGTCGCGCCACTTTGTCGCTGGTCGACAGGCACAGGCGGATCAGTTCTTCGTGGGTCGGCGGGGTGATGTCGCGCTCCAGCCACAGGGAGCTGGGCACAAAGCCCTTGAGGCGCAGCATCTCGCTGAACCCGGAAAGGCGCGACAGCGGTTGCTCCAGGCGCGGCGTGATAAAGGTGCCGGAACCCTGGCTGCGGCGGATCAGGCCTTGGTCAAACAACACTTCCAGCGCTTTGCGGGCAGTCACCCGCGAAATGCTCAGTTGTTCACTGAGTGCGCGTTCTGACGGCAGCGCCTGCTCGGACGTCCACTGGCCGGCGTGAATCGCCGCTTCCAGTTTGCGCGCCAATTGCAGGTACAGCGGCGTGGATTGTTTGTCGTCGGGGCGTAAGCCCAGGATGGGATTCATCGTTAAGGTTTCCGATGCATTATTGGAATGTTGTCGCCCGGTATTGGCCGAAAATTAATACCACTTAAATACCATGTCAATGCAGCCAAAACGGTGCAGGCAACGGTTTTAGGGCCCTGCAATGGGGCCTGGCATGAAGTGGTATTAGAGAGGTCTGTATCGCGTGCAGAACGGCGCAGCCCGCTGCGGTGAACTGGTATTCACCGGCAGGCGCGGCCTGAGGCAGGAATTATTTTCGAATTATTTTACGAACGGTCGCGGTTTACGGCCGAATCTCGATCATCGTGCCGTCTTTGACCAGGTTCCAGACTTCACGCATGTCGACGTTGCGCATGCCGATGCAGCCGTCGGTCCAGTCCAGGGTGTGAAACCACTGCTCCGGGTAATCTTCGGTGTCGGGCGTGCCGTGGATCATGATCATACTGCCCGGCCTCACACCCTCGCGGCGCGCGCGGGCGGAGTCGCTGATGTTCGGGTAGGAGATGTGCATGGCCAGGTTGAAACGGTCGCTGGTCTTGCGCCAGTCGATCCAGTAAAAACCTTCGGGGGTGCGGCGGTCACCTTCAAACAGCTTGGTGCCCTTGGGGTTTTTACCGAGGGAAATGCGATAGGTCTTGAGCGGCTTGCCGTCGTTGATCAGCTGCAATTGGTGGGCGGACTTGAGCACGAGGACTTTTTCGACAGGTTTGCCGCCGATGATTTCCACCGTGGAGGCCGACGAAAAGGTAGCGAACGACAGGCAGATCAGAGCGAGCAACAGACGCATTAACACGGTTTCCCTAAAAGACTATCTGCCGGTTTTTTATTCGGTGGGTTCGCCCATGGGCGGCACCGCTTCGCTGCGCACCGGGAACGCCTGCTGCCGACGGTCAGCGAAAAAGTATTCTAAAGTACGCCCGACCGTGCGGAAAGCCAGCTCGGACCAAGGGATGTCGGCTTCATCAAACAGCTGCACTTCGAGGCTTTCGGGGCCGGCGGCGAAGTCCAGGTCGACCAGCTCGGCGCGATAGAAAATATGCACCTGGTTGATGTGTGGCACGTCGATCAGGGTATAGATGCTCAGGTTGCGCACACGGGCGCAGGCTTCTTCCAGGGTTTCGCGTTCGGCCGCTTGTTCCACGGTTTCGCCGTTTTCCATAAAGCCTGCGGGCAGGGTCCAGTAACCCAGGCGCGGTTCGATGGCGCGGCGGCACAGCAGCACTTTATCGCCCCAGACCGGCACCGTGCCGGCGACGATGTTGGGGTTTTGGTAGTGAATGGTCGAACAGTGGTCACACACATAACGCAGGCGGCCGTCGCCTTCGGGGATGCGCCTGGTAACCGGTTTACCGCACTGGCTGCAGAAGTTCATGCTGGGGTTCCTGGAGAGTGCGTCTATCTTGGCGTGGCAGGCGGGGCCCTGCAAGTTGTCGTTTAGCGACATGCCCCGGGTTTTGGGGTTGGGCGCCCGCCAGCTTTGGTGCATGATGCAAGGTAGCCAACAGACCGAGATGACTCATGCTGGACGAGCTACTTCGCCGCGTAAGCAACCACACCCCCCATACGCTGGAAACCGACGGGCGTTTCCCCGAGGCTGCGGTGCTGGTGCCGATTACCCGCAGTGACGAACCCGAGCTGATCCTGACCCTGCGCGCCAGCGGCCTGTCGACCCACGGCGGCGAAGTGGCGTTCCCCGGCGGCCGGCGCGACCCCGAAGACCCTGACTTGATCTTCACCGCATTGCGCGAGGCCGAAGAAGAAATCGGCCTGCCACCCGGCCTGGTCGAAATCATCGGCCCGTTGAGCCCGCTGATTTCCCTGCACGGCATTCGGGTTACACCTTATGTCGGCGTGATTCCCGATTACGTCGAGTACCTGGCCAATGACGCCGAGATTGCCGCTGTTTTCAGCGTGCCCCTGGAGTTTTTTCGGCAGGACCCGCGCGAACACACTCACCGAATCGATTACCAGGGCCGCAGTTGGTATGTGCCCAGCTACCGCTTCGGCGAATACAAGATCTGGGGCCTGACGGCGATCATGATTGTGGAGCTGATCAACCTGCTCTATGACGACGCCAACATCAGCCTGCACCAGCCGCCCAAAAGCTTCATCAATATCTAAGCCATCGCTTGAATGGCGAGCCGTGAGGGAAAACCATGAAATACCGCCTGGGCGATGCCCGCGTCGAGACGCATCCACACAGCTGGGTAGCCCCTAACGCCACGCTGGTGGGCAAGGTCAAGCTGGAGGAGGGCGCCAACGTCTGGTTCAACGCGGTATTGCGGGGCGACAATGAGCTGATTCTGATCGGCAAAAACAGCAACGTGCAGGACGGCAGCGTGATGCACACCGACATGGGCTACCCGCTGACCCTGGGCACCGGCGTGACCATCGGCCATAACGCCATGCTGCATGGCTGCACGGTGGATGATTACAGCCTGATCGGCATCAATGCGGTGATCCTCAACGGCGCGAAGATCGGCAAACACTGCATCATCGGCGCGAACTCGCTGATCGGTGAGGGCAAGGAAATCCCGGATGGTTCGCTGGTGATGGGTTCGCCGGGCAAGGTGGTGCGCGAGCTGACCGAGGCGCAGAAACGCATGCTCGAGGCCAGCGCCGCGCACTATGTGCATAACGCGCAGCGCTATGCGCGGGACTTGGTAGAGCAGGAAGAATGAACCCGATAGAACGCCCCGTCGCCTCGCCGTGCGTGAGCATTTGCGCGCTGGATGACGACGATGTTTGCACGGGCTGCCAGCGCACGGTGGATGAGATTACGCGCTGGAGCCGCATGGACAATGCCGAGCGCCGGGTGGTGTTGGGGTTGTGCCATGAGCGGGCGGTGGCGGGAGGGATGATGTTTGTGGTTTCCGGGAAATCCGGCGCCTGAGAGATTGCTATTGCAGGCAAGCCAGCTCCCACAGTTGATGTGTGAATACATTCGAAAGGTGGCTTGTAGTGTGGCGAGCGGGCCTGTTGTGGCAAGCGGGCTTGTTGTGGCGAGCGGGCTTGCCCTGCGTTGGGCTGCGAAGCGGCCCCAAAACCTGATGCCCGAGTTTACCTGACAGAACGCGGCGGTCTTATTGGGGCTGCTGCGCAGCCCAACGCGGGGCAAGCCCGCTCGCCACAACAAGCCCGCTCGCTGCCACAAGCATGTTCACACCGACAAGCCCGCTCGCCACACGAGTTGCTGTGCTTTACCCTGTGCGGCATTACCCACAGGCCCATCTTCCATGCTTTTCCTGATCGCCTATATCAGCAGCGTCGTGCTGATCAACTTTGCCTTTTCCACCGCCCCGCATCTGGATGTCATCTGGTCTGCCTGGGGCGGCCTGGTGTTTATCCTTCGCGACATGGTGCAAACCCGCTTTGGCCACGGCGCGATTGTCGCCATGCTGGCCGCGCTGGTGTTGTCGTATGTGACCTCCGACCCGGCCATTGCCCTGGCCAGCGCCACGGCGTTCGCGGTGTCGGAGTGCATCGACTGGCTGGTGTTCAGCATCACCAAGCGCCCGCTGCACGATCGCCTGTGGATAAGTTCGGCGCTGAGCATTCCCCTCGATACCTTTATCTTTTTCGGCCTGATCGGCGCACTTACCCCCGCTGTGGCGGGCACTGCGCTGGTGTCGAAATTCGCCGGGGTCACGGTGGTGTGGCTGATCATGGCGTGGCGCCTGCGCAAACGGGCTGTCGCCAACTGAGGCCAATTTTTACAGTTCATGTAAAATGCCGGCCTTTCTCCCCATGATCCGCTCCCCTGAGGACCTGAGATGACCCGAATCGGAACTCCATTGTCGCCAACCGCGACCCGCGTTTTGCTGTGTGGCTGCGGTGAGCTGGGCAAGGAAGTGGTGATCGAACTGCAACGCCTGGGCGTTGAAGTGATTGCCGTGGATCGCTACGCCAACGCGCCGGCCATGCAGGTTGCGCACCGTAGTCACGTGATCAACATGCTCGATGGCGCCGCCTTGCGTGCCGTGATCGAAGCCGAGAAGCCGCACTTCATCGTGCCGGAAATCGAAGCCATCGCCACCGCCACGCTGGTCGAGCTGGAAGCCGAAGGCTTCACCGTGATCCCGACCGCGCGCGCCACGTCGCTGACCATGAACCGCGAAGGCATCCGTCGTTTGGCCGCTGAAGAGCTGGACCTGCCGACGTCGCCGTACCACTTCGCCGACACGTTTGAAGACTACAGCAAGGCCGTGCAGGACCTGGGCTTCCCATGTGTGGTCAAGCCGGTGATGAGTTCGTCGGGCAAGGGCCAGAGCCTGCTGCGCAGCACTGATGACGTGCAGAAAGCCTGGGATTACGCCCAGGAAGGCGGCCGTGCCGGCAAAGGTCGCGTGATCATCGAAGGCTTTATCGATTTCGACTACGAAATCACCCTGCTGACCGTGCGCCACATCGGCGGCACCACCTTCTGCGCGCCGGTTGGCCATCGTCAGGAGAAGGGCGACTATCAGGAATCCTGGCAGCCGCAAGCCATGAGCCCGATTGCCCTGGCGGAATCCGAGCGCGTAGCCAAAGCGGTGACCGAAGCGCTGGGTGGCCGTGGCCTGTTTGGCGTGGAGTTGTTCATCAAGGGTGATCAGGTGTGGTTCAGCGAAGTGTCGCCGCGCCCGCATGACACAGGCCTGGTGACATTGATTTCTCAGGATTTGTCGCAATTTGCGCTGCACGCGCGCGCCATTCTGGGCTTGCCGATTCCATTGATCCGTCAGTTCGGGCCTTCGGCATCGGCGGTGATTCTGGTGGAAGGGCAGTCGACTCAAACTGCATTCGCCAACCTGGGCGCAGCCTTGAGTGAGCCGGACACGGCGTTGCGCCTGTTTGGCAAACCGGAAGTGAATGGTCAGCGTCGGATGGGTGTGGCGTTGGCGCGGGATGAGTCGATTGAAGCGGCGCGGGCGAAGGCTACTCGTGCTTCCAAGGCTGTCGTAGTAGAGCTGTAATCGAGTCGCGCCCTTCGCGAGCAAGCTCGCTCCCACATTTTGATTTGTGAACGCAATCAAATGTGGGAGCGGGCTTGCTCGCGAAAGCGGTCTGTCAGGCGACCTTGTTCAAATCATTATCCCGCGTCTCTTTCAGGCACAGCACAGCAATCAAGCTGAGCACCGCTGCCGCCGACACATACCCGCCGACATAACTCAGCCCGCCCATCGCCACCAGCTTGGTCGCGAAGAACGGTGCCGCCGACGCACCCACAATCCCACCCAGGTTATACGCCGCCGAAGCGCCGGTATAACGCACGCGGGTCGGGAACAATTCCGGCAACATCGCGCCCATTGGGGCGAAGGTCACGCCCATCAGGAACAGCTCCAGGCTCAGGAACAGCGCCACGGCCCAGGTTGAGCCGTGGGTCAGCAGCGGCTCCATGGTGAAGCCCGACAGAATGGTCAGCACTGCGCCAACAATCAGCACCGGTTTGCGCCCGTAACGGTCGCTGGCCCACGCAGCAATGGGTGTGGCCAGGCCCATGAACAGCACGGCAAAGCACAGCAGGCCGAGGAAGGTTTCGCGGCTGTAGCCCAGGGTTGATACGCCGTAACTCAGGGAAAACGCGGTGGTGATATAGAACAGTGCGTAGCACACCACCATCGATGCGGCGCCGAGCAAAACCGGTAACCCGTGTTGGCTGAACAGTTCCACCAACGGCACTTTCACCGGCGCTTCTTTGGCCACGGCATTGGCGAACACCGGGGTTTCATGCAGCTTCAACCGTGCGTACAGGCCAACCATCACCAGCGCGGCGCTGAGGATGAACGGGATGCGCCAGCCCCAGCTGCGAAATTGCTCGTCGTTCAGGCTAAGGGCGAGAATCAGGAACAGGCCGTTGGCCGCCAGAAAGCCGATCGATGGGCCCAGTTGCGGGAACATGCCGAACCAGGCGCGTTTGCCCTTCGGCGCGTTCTCGGTCGCCAGCAACGCCGCGCCGCCCCATTCCCCACCAAGGCCCAGGCCCTGGCCGAAACGCAGCACACACAACAGAATCGGCGCCCAGGCCCCAATGCTGTCATAGCCCGGCAACAAACCGATCAGCGTGGTGCACACGCCCATCAGCAACAGGGATGCCACCAGCGTGGATTTGCGCCCAATGCGGTCGCCAAAGTGGCCGAACAGCGCCGAACCCAACGGGCGGGCAATGAAGGCGATGCCAAAGGTCAGGAACGACGCGAGCATCTGCGCGGTGCCGGAGGTCTGCGGGAAGAAGACCGGCCCGATCACCAGCGCGGCGGCAGTGGCATAGATATAAAAGTCGTAGAACTCGATCGCAGTGCCGACGATGCTCGCCGTCGCCACCCGTGCGGTGGAGTTGGTCGGGGCGGCGGTCGCGGCCTCGTTATAGGTGGTGCTCATGCGGGTATCCCTGACGGTCAGTGCGCGTTTGGACGCGGATTATTATTGGTCGAACACCCATGGATCAGGGTTATGCACGGGGCGGCTCGGGATAGGAGCAAACACCGGTCAGATACGGTATAGCGCTGCCGGGACGCGCTGAGTGCGGGTAGCACACGGTCGGGCGGGGCTATGGTTAGCCGTCCCGATTATAGGAAGGGGTATGAACATACAACAAGTGGGCTGACACGCCGAAAATCAAAATGTGGGAGCGGGCTTGCTCGCGAAAGCAGTGGGTCAGTCAGCTCATCTTCAACTGATCCACCGCATTCGCGAGCAAGCCCGCTCCCACATGGAGAATGTGTTTTACCAGCAGCTTATACAGCGACGGGCACGTGGCTGGTGTGCCAGATCAGCACCTTGCTCACGCGGTTGTCTTCGGTCTCGAGGATTTCCAGGCGGTAGCGGCCGATTTTCAGGCACACCGCGCAATCAGGAATGGTCTCCAGCGCTTCGGTCACCAAGCCGTTGAGGGTCTTGGGGCCGTCGCTGGGCAGGTGCCAACCCAGGCTCTTGTTCAGCTCGCGGATCGAAGCGGCGCCGTCGATGATGTAACGACCGTCGGTCTGCGCTTCGATTTGCGGGTTGTCCGCGTTCTGCTCGCTCTCAAACTCGCCAACAATTTCTTCGAGAATATCTTCCAGGGTCACAATGCCCAGCACTTCGCCGTACTCGTCGACCACCATGCCCAGGCGCCGCTGTTGCTTGTGGAAATTCAGCAATTGCAGTTGCAACGGCGTGCTTTCCGGGACGAAATAAGGTTCGTGGCAAGCGGCGAGCAAAGCTTCTTTGGTCAGGCTGGCGTCGGGCAGCAGGTGCTGGATCTGGCGGGTATTAAGCACCGCCTGAACCTGGTTGATGTCGCTGTGGAACACTGGCAGGCGCGTGCGCTGGGAAGTGCGCAGTTGCTCGATGATCTCTTCGTCCGAGTCATCCAGGTTAATGCCGTCCACTTCACTGCGTGGCACCAGGATGTCGTTGACCGTGATGTTGTCCAGGGCATGAATGCCGGGCATGCCCGGCATACGGTTGTCGTCGGCCTCGGGCTCGGGTTCGTCGTCATGGTCGGGCAGCGGCTCGTCGCTCTTTTTCACCACGCCGGATGTGCGTGCGAACGGGCGCAGCAACAACAGGCTGATGCCATTGAGCAGCCAAGCCAGTGGGTAGAGGATTTTCAGCGGCACACCGAGCAGCGTATTGCCAAAGCCCAGCACCGCTTGCGGGTAGCGGGTGGCCAGGGCGCGGGGCAGGTAGTCGGCGAGTATCAGCAAAATGGCGCAGGAGATCAGCCAGCCGAGCCAGGGGCCGTTCAGCGCCCAGGCATAAATCGCCAGCAGCGTGCACAGAATTACCACGGCGGCGCGGCACAGGCTGTTGCACAGGATCAGGCTGTTGCGCGGAAAGCTCAGACGGGTGGCGGCTTTGTCACCCTGGCGTGTGCCAGGGCGCAGGGCCAGCAGATGCTGTTGAGCGGCTTCGATGGCGGTAAACAGCGCCGCCCATAACACCAGCAAGGCGATTACTGCGAGCATCGGCCCCAAGGGCAAGTTGTCCATGATCGCTGCCCGTCAGATATGCAGGATGTATTCGCGAACCAGCTTGCTGCCAAAATAGGCCAGCATCAGCAGGCAGAAACCGGCCAGGGTCCAGCGGATCGCCTTGTGCCCGCGCCAGCCGAGGCGGTTACGCCCCCACAGCAGCACGCTGAACACCACCCAGGCCAGGCACGCCAGCAGGGTTTTGTGCACCAGGTGTTGAGCGAACAGGTTTTCCACGAACAGCCAGCCGGAAATCAGCGACAGCGACAGCAGCGTCCAGCCGGCCCACAGGAAACCAAACAGCAGGCTTTCCATGGTCTGCAGCGGCGGGAAGTTCTTGATCAGCCCGGACGGGTGCTTGTTTTTCAGCTGATGGTCCTGCAGCAGCAGGAGCAGCGCCTGAAACACTGCAATGGTGAACATGCCGTAGGCCAGAAGCGACAGCAGGATATGGGCGAGGATGCCCGGCTCCTCGTCGATCACCTGCACGGTGCCGGTCGGGGCGAACTGCGCGAGCAGGACCGTCAGCATGCCCAGCGGGAACAGCAGCACCAGCAGGTTCTCGACGGGAATTCGGTAGCAGGCCAGCAACGTCAGCGCGATCACGGCTGCGGCGATCAGGCTGGCAGCGCTGAAAAAATCCAGGCCCAGGCCGACCGGTGTCATCAGGTGGGTGAACAGGCTCGCGGTATGGGCCAGCAGGGCGAGGACGCCAAGGCCGACCAGCAGGCGTTTGTCCGCTCCGGTGCCTTGGGCAAGACGAGTGCCCTGATAGAGGGTCGCAGCGGCGTACAAGAGGGCGGCGGCGAGGCTGGGTAGCAAGCTGGGTGACAAGGGGACCATAAATCCTGATAGATAAGCCCGAAAGGCGCTGAGTTTGGCATACCCCTGCGTTCCACGAAAGACTCCTGCGCCATACAGCGGGTGTGCATAGCCGCAGTCTTCGCTATAATCCGCGACCTGCCCACGCCGCAGGCTTGCCGAACGCTGTTTCTTACAGCGATTTACCCCAGCCTGGGCCGCCATTACCTCGGTCTACCGATGCACTTCGATGAATAGGGCCTGAAAGGATCGCGCATGTTTGAAAACCTGACTGACCGTCTCTCGCAGACGCTGCGCCACGTAACCGGCAAGGCCAAGCTGACCGAGGACAATATTAAAGACACCCTGCGTGAAGTGCGCATGGCGTTGCTGGAAGCCGACGTAGCCTTGCCGGTCGTGAAGGACTTCGTCAACTCGGTCAAAGAGCGCGCAGTGGGCACCGAAGTGTCCCGCAGCCTGACGCCGGGCCAGGCCTTTGTGAAGATCGTCCAGGCCGAACTCGAAAGCCTGATGGGCGCGGCCAACGAAGACCTGAACCTCAGCGCCGTGCCACCGGCCGTCGTATTGATGGCCGGTTTGCAGGGCGCGGGCAAGACCACCACCGCCGGCAAGCTGGCGCGCTTCCTTAAAGAGCGCAAGAAGAAAACCGTGATGGTGGTATCGGCCGACGTCTACCGTCCGGCGGCCATCAAGCAGCTGGAAATGCTCGCGGGTGAAGTGGGCGTGACCTTCTTCCCGTCCGACCTGAGCCAGAAGCCGGTCGACATTGCCAACGCGGCTATTAAAGAAGCCAAGCTCAAATTCATTGACGTGGTCATCGTCGATACCGCCGGTCGCCTGCACATCGACGAAGAGATGATGGGCGAGATCAAGGCGCTGCATGCCGCGATCAACCCGGTCGAGACCCTGTTCGTGGTCGACGCCATGACCGGCCAGGATGCGGCCAACACCGCCAAGGCCTTCGGTGATGCACTGCCGCTGACCGGCGTGATCCTGACCAAGGTCGACGGCGACGCCCGTGGCGGTGCTGCGCTGTCGGTGCGTGCCATCACTGGCAAGCCGATCAAGTTCATCGGTATGGGCGAGAAGAGCGACGCGCTCGAGCCGTTTCACCCTGAGCGTATTGCCTCGCGCATCCTCGGCATGGGTGACGTGCTCAGCCTGATCGAACAGGCCGAAGCGACCCTCGACAAAGACAAGGCCGATAAACTGGCCAAGAAGCTGAAGAAGGGCAAGGGCTTCGACCTCGAAGACTTCCGCGATCAGCTGCAACAAATGAAGAACATGGGCGGCCTCGGCGGCCTGATGGACAAGCTGCCGAACATTGGCGGTGTGAACCTGGCGCAAATGGGCAATGCCCAGGGCGCGGCAGAGAAGCAGTTCAAGCAGATGGAAGCCATCATCAACTCCATGACCCCGGCCGAGCGCCGTGACCCTGAGCTGATCAGCGGTTCGCGCAAACGTCGGATCGCCATGGGCTCCGGCACCCAGGTGCAGGACATCGGTCGCTTGATCAAGCAGCACAAGCAGATGCAGAAGATGATGAAGAAATTCTCCGCAAAAGGCGGAATGGCCAAGATGATGCGCGGCATGGGCGGTATGTTGCCCGGCGGCGGCATGCCGAAAATGTAAAGTATTCGAGCAAAAGCATGCTTTTGCTCCGACCCGCAAGGATGTGGGATCTCCAGCAAACCCGCCGTTGGCGGGAGCTGACCAGCCGTTTTAACCGACGGCTCTATAGCAGATCTGAATGGCACGCTGATAGGCGCCAGAAAAAGACATTTGCAAAAGTCCGGATATTCCTTAGAATATGCGGCCTTTCGGGCACCTATGCCCGCTGTGCATTTAGATTTGCAGCACCGACTACAGGAACGATGTTCACATGCTAACAATCCGTCTTGCCCTTGGCGGCTCCAAAAAGCGCCCGTTTTACCACTTGACCGTAACTGACAGCCGCAACCCACGTGACGGCTCTCACAAGGAACAAGTTGGTTTCTTCAACCCGATCGCTCGTGGTCAAGAAATCCGCCTGTCCGTGAACCAAGAGCGCGTAGCCTACTGGCTGAGCGTTGGTGCACAGCCTTCTGAGCGTGTTGCCAAGTTGTTGAAGGACTCGGCTAAGGCCGCAGCCTGAGCAATATGAACGCGACGCCAACTGTTGCTGATGATTTGATCGTTATCGGCAAGATTTACTCTGTTCATGGCGTTCGCGGCGAAGTTAAGGTGTATTCCTTTACTGATCCGACTGAAAACCTGTTGCAGTACAAAACCTGGACGCTCAAGCGCGAAGGTAGTGTGAAACAGGTCGAGCTGGTCAGTGGACGCGGGAGCGATAAGTTCCTGGTCGCAAAGCTCAAGGGTCTTGATGATCGTGAAGAAGCTCGTCTTCTGGCCGGTTATGAGATCTGCGTGCCGCGAGACCTGTTCCCTGAATTGACCGACGGCGAGTACTACTGGTACCAGCTGGAAGGTCTGAAGGTTATTGATCAACTCGGGCAATTGTTCGGGAAAATCGATCATCTTCTGGAAACCGGCGCCAATGATGTAATGGTGGTCAAGCCTTGCGCTGGCAGCCTGGATGATCGCGAACGCCTGTTGCCTTATACGAAGCAATGCGTGTTGGCCGTCGACCTGGAAGCGGGCGAGATGAAGGTGGAATGGGATGCGGACTTCTAAGCGTGGCTAACCTGCGCATTGAAGTGATCAGTTTGTTTCCCGAGATGTTTTCCGCCATCAGCGAGTACGGCATCACCAGTCGGGCGGTGAAACAGGGGCTGTTGCAGCTCACCTGTTGGAACCCGCGAGACTACACGACAGATCGACATCACACTGTGGACGATCGCCCATTTGGCGGTGGCCCGGGCATGGTGATGAAGATCAAGCCCCTGGAAGACGCATTGGCTCAGGCCAAGGCCGCCGCCGGGGAGAAGGCGAAGGTAATTTACCTGTCCCCTCAAGGCCGTCAGCTGAAACAGGCTGGGGTTCGCGAACTGGCGAATGAGGAAGCATTAATCCTGATTGCCGGTCGCTATGAAGGCATTGACGAGCGTTTTATTGAAGCTCATGTCGATGAAGAGTGGTCGATTGGGGACTATGTCCTGTCTGGCGGCGAGCTGCCGGCGATGGTCCTGATAGATGCGGTTACACGACTGCTGCCTGGAGCTTTAGGGCATGCGGACTCCGCGGAGGAAGATTCCTTCACGGATGGTTTGCTGGATTGCCCGCACTACACCCGACCGGAGGTGTATGCGGATCAGCGTGTTCCCGACGTATTGCTAAGTGGCAATCACGCACACATCCGGCGTTGGCGTTTACAGCAGTCCCTTGGTCGGACCTATGAACGACGCGCCGATCTTCTGGAAAGCCGCTCGCTTTCTGGAGAAGAGAAGAAGCTGCTCGAGGAATACATCCTCGGGCGGGACGATAGTTAACAACGTATCGATGGTAGGTCCATTGACTTACCTTAGGAGCACAGCATGACTAACAAAATCATCCTTGCACTCGAAGCAGAGCAGATGACCAAAGAAATCCCTACCTTTGCCCCGGGCGACACTATTGTCGTTCAGGTGAAAGTGAAGGAAGGCGACCGTTCGCGTCTGCAAGCGTTCGAAGGCGTTGTAATTGCCAAGCGTAACCGTGGTGTGAACAGTGCTTTCACTGTTCGTAAAATCTCCAACGGTGTTGGCGTAGAGCGTACTTTCCAGACCTACAGCCCGCAAATCGACAGCATGGCCGTTAAACGTCGCGGTGACGTACGTAAAGCCAAGCTGTACTACCTGCGTGACCTGTCCGGTAAAGCAGCTCGCATCAAGGAAAAACTGGCTTAAGTCCAGCTTCCCGATGCAGAAAAAAGCAGCCTACGGGCTGCTTTTTTGTGCCTGAAATTTGTCTATTTGCCGGTACTTGTCCATGACCACCCGCCTCGAAGAAATCCAGCGCCGCACTGACTTGTCCGTCACCCATGTGACCAAGGCTGTGTTCCCGCCGACTACCAACCATCACAACACCTTGTTTGGTGGCACTGCATTGGCGTGGATGGATGAAGTGTCGTTTATCACCGCCACGCGTTTCTGCCGCCTGCCACTGGTAACGGTTTCCACTGATCGCATCGACTTTAATCATGCAATCCCCGCCGGTTCCATTGTTGAGCTGATTGGTCGTGTGATCAAAGTCGGCAATACCAGCCTCAAGGTTGAGGTGGAAGTGTTTGTGGAAAGCATGAGCGCTGATGGTCGTGAGCGGGCGATCCAGGGTGTGTTCAGCTTTGTGGCAATCGATGCCGATAAACGTCCGGTGCCGGTGCTGCCAGGGTTTGTTGACTGATCCTGAACCGAGTTGCGGCTATCGCAGGCAAGCCAGCTCCCACATTAGATTGCTGTTGATCACAAACTAATGTGGGAGCTGGCTTGCCTGCGATAGGATCTACCAGTACCCCCAATAATCAGCTTGAGCCCACATGCCCGCCATTGACCATCCTCTGATCGACCGCTTCCTCGACGCCCTGTGGCTGGAAAAAGGCCTGTCAGACAACACCCGCCAGGCCTATCGCAGTGACCTGGCCCTGTTCAACGGCTGGCTGCAGGAAAAAAACCTCGAATTGATCAACGCCGGTCGCGAACTGATTCTTGACCATTTGGCCTGGCGCCTGGAGCAGAACTACAAACCTCGCTCCACAGCGCGATTCCTCTCGGGTGTGCGTGGCTTTTATCGCTACTTGCTGCGGGAAAAACTGATCACGCTTGACCCGACCCTGCAAGTCGACATGCCGCAACTCGGCAGGCCGTTGCCCAAATCCCTGTCGGAAGCTGACGTGGAGGCGTTGCTTGCTGCCCCCGACTTGAGCGAAGCCATCGGCCAGCGTGACCGTGCCATGCTTGAAGTGCTTTACGCCTGCGGCCTGCGCGTGACCGAACTGATCAGCCTGACCCTGGAGCAGGTCAATCTGCGTCAGGGCGTGCTGCGTGTGATGGGCAAAGGCAGCAAGGAGCGGCTGGTGCCGATGGGCGAGGAGGCGATTGTGTGGGTGGAGCGCTATATGCGTGACGCTCGTGGGGAATTGCTCGGCGGGCGGCCCAGCGATGTATTGTTCCCCAGCTTGCGAGGCGAGCAGATGACCCGCCAAACGTTCTGGCACCGGATCAAGCATCAGGCGAAGGTCGCAGGCATCGGCAAGAGCCTGTCGCCGCACACATTGCGCCATGCGTTCGCCACCCATTTGCTCAACCACGGTGCGGATTTGCGCGTGGTGCAAATGTTGCTCGGCCACAGTGATTTATCCACAACCCAGATCTACACCCATGTGGCACGTGCACGCTTGCAGGATATGCACGCCAAGCATCACCCACGGGGCTGAAAACATCCGGTAAAAGGTCAAATTAGCCCGCCACAGGCTGCCCCTGCGCCCAACTGTGGTAGGCTTTGCCGGTTAGCAAAGGGGACGGTCCCGGCCTGTGTTTCCAAGCGGTGTTCCTTCACGTCCCTGCATCTGCCTTCAGGAGTTCCCATGCGCTTGACCCAGATTATTGCCGCCGCAGCGATTGCGTTGGTTTCCACCTTTGTTGTCGCTGATGACGCCGCCGAGCAGACCATCCGCAAGAGCCTGGCCGCCCTGCAGCTCGATACCCCGATCGAGAGCATCAGCGCCAGCCCGATGGCCGGCCTGTATGAAGTCAAACTCAAGGGCAGCCGCGTGCTGTACGCCAGCGCCGACGGCCAGTACATCGTTCAGGGTTACCTGTTTCAGTTGAAAGACGGCAAGCCGGTCAACCTGACCGAGAAGGCCGAGCGCCTGGGCGTGTCGAAGCTGATCAATGGTATTCCCGTGGCTGAAACCGTGGTGTACCCGGCCATCGGCGAAACCAAGACCCACATCACCGTGTTCACCGACACCACTTGCCCGTATTGCCACAAGCTGCACGCCGAAGTGCCTGCGCTGAACAAGCTCGGCGTTGAAGTACGCTACGTAGCGTTCCCGCGCCAGGGCCTCGGTTCGCCGGGTGACGAGCAGTTGCAAGCCGTGTGGTGCTCGGCCGACAAGAAAGCCGCCATGGACAAGATGGTCGATGGCAAGGAAATCAAAGCCGCCAAGTGCGCCAATCCGGTTTCCAAACAGTTCGCCCTCGGCCAGTCCATTGGCGTGAACGGTACACCGGCCATCGTTTTGGCTGACGGCCAAGTGATTCCGGGCTACCAGCCGGCACCACAAGTTGCCAAACTGGCGCTGAGTGCCAAATAAACCAGCATCGTCGAAGCTTTGACGATCATGGCCCGCTGAAAAGTCGACGGGCCATTAATTGAAAGCCGCAGTTGTGCGGCTGTTTTTCACGGCCGACCTAGCGTCGGCCGTTTCATGGGGAGTTCTTCAGTGAAACCGGTCAAAGTAGGCATCTGTGGGTTAGGGACCGTCGGTGGCGGCACCTTTAACGTACTTCAGCGTAATGCTGAAGAAATTTCCCGCCGCGCAGGCCGTGGGATTGAAGTGGCGCAAATTGCCACACGTTCGCCAAAGCCTCAGTTCCAAACGACCGGTATTGCGATTACCAACGATGTCTTCGACGTAGCAACCAACCCTGAAATCGATATCGTCATCGAACTGGTCGGCGGCTACACCGTGGCCCGCGAGCTGGTGCTCAAGGCCATCGAGAACGGCAAACATGTGGTCACCGCGAACAAGGCGCTGATCGCCGTGCACGGCAACGAGATCTTCGCCAAGGCGCGCGAGAAGGGCGTGATCGTGGCGTTCGAAGCAGCGGTTGCTGGCGGTATCCCGGTGATCAAGGCGATTCGTGAAGGCCTGTCCGCTAACCGCATCAACTGGGTGGCCGGCATCATCAATGGCACCGGTAACTTCATCCTCACTGAAATGCGAGAGAAGGGCCGTACCTTCGAAGACGTGCTGGCCGAAGCCCAGGCGCTGGGTTACGCCGAAGCCGACCCGACGTTCGACGTGGAAGGCATCGACGCGGCGCACAAGCTGACCATCCTGGCGTCCATCGCCTTTGGTATCCCGCTGCAGTTCGACAAGGCCTACACCGAAGGCATCACCAAACTCACCACTGCTGACGTGAACTACGCCGAAGCCCTGGGCTACCGCATCAAGCACCTCGGTGTTGCGCGCAGTACCCCGGCCGGTATCGAGCTGCGTGTGCACCCGACGCTGATCCCGGCTGACCGCCTGATCGCCAACGTCAATGGCGTGATGAACGCGGTAATGGTCAACGGTGATGCTGCCGGTTCGACCCTGTTCTACGGCGCCGGTGCCGGCATGGAGCCGACCGCGTCGTCGGTAATCGCCGACCTCGTTGACGTGGTTCGCGCCATGACCAGCGACCCGGAAAACCGCGTGCCGCACCTGGCCTTCCAGCCGGATTCGCTGTCGGCCCACCCGATCCTGCCGATCGAAGCCTGTGAAAGCGCTTACTACTTGCGCATTCAGGCCCAGGACCATCCGGGCGTATTGGCCCAGGTGGCGAGCATCCTGTCGGAGCGCGGTATCAATATCGAGTCGATCATGCAGAAGGAAGTCGAGGAGCAAAACGGCCAGGTGCCGATGATCCTGCTGACCCACCGCGTGCTTGAACAGCACATGAACGACGCCATCGCCGCCCTCGAAGCCTTGCAAGGTGTGGTCGGCCCGGTGGTGCGTATCCGCGTCGAGCACTTGAACTAACCGATCTGTTCCAGAGGCCCCGTGCGTGCGGCGGCCTCTGTTCGAGAATGTTTTAGAGGAGCCAGTCATGCGTTACATCAGCACCCGCGGCCAGGCACCGGCCCTGAATTTCGAAGACGTTTTGCTGGCAGGCCTTGCCACTGACGGCGGCCTGTACGTGCCGGAAAACCTGCCACGTTTCACCCAGGAAGAAATCGCTTCCTGGGCCGGCCTGCCTTACCACGAGCTCGCGTTCCGGGTGATGCGCCCGTTCGTCACCGGCAGCATTCCGGATGCAGACTTCAAGAAGATTCTGGAAGAAACCTACGGCGTTTTTTCCCACAGCGCCATTGCCCCATTGCGCCAACTGAACGGTAACGAATGGGTCCTGGAGCTGTTCCACGGCCCGACCCTGGCGTTCAAGGACTTTGCCCTGCAACTGCTGGGTCGCTTGCTCGATTACGTGCTGCAAAAGCGCGGCGAGCGCGTGGTGATCATGGGCGCCACCTCCGGTGACACCGGCTCGGCGGCCATCGAAGGCTGCAAGCACTGCGAAAACGTCGACATTTTCATTTTGCACCCGCACAAGCGTGTGTCAGAAGTGCAGCGTCGCCAGATGACCACCATTTTTGGTGAGAACATCCACAACATCGCCATCGAAGGCAACTTCGATGACTGCCAGGAAATGGTCAAGAACAGCTTCGCCGACCAGAGCTTCCTCAAAGGCACGCGTCTGGTCGCGGTGAACTCGATCAACTGGGCGCGAATCATGGCCCAGATCGTCTACTACTTCCACGCCTCGTTGCAGCTGGGCGGCCCGGCGCGTTCGGTGTCGTTCTCGGTGCCGACCGGCAACTTCGGCGATATCTTCGCCGGTTACTTGGCACGCAACATGGGCCTGCCGATCAACCAGTTGATCGTCGCCACCAACCGTAACGACATCCTGCACCGTTTCATGAGCGGCAATGGGTACGTGAAGGAAACCCTGCACGCCACACTGTCGCCATCGATGGACATCATGGTCTCGTCGAACTTCGAACGCCTGCTGTTCGACATGCACGGTCGCAACGGTGCGGCCATTGCCGGCTTGATGGATAACTTCAAGAGCGGTGGCGGTTTCAGCGTTGATGAAGAGCGCTGGACCGAAACCCGCAAGTTGTTCGACTCCCTGGCCGTGGACGATGCGCAAACCTGCGAAACCATCGCTGAAGTCTACGCCCAGACCGGCGAGCTGCTCGACCCCCACACTGCCATCGGCGTGAAGGCCGCGCGCGAATGCCGTCGCAGCCTGGATATCCCGATGGTGATTCTCGGTACCGCCCACCCGGTCAAATTCCCGGAAGCGGTGGAGAAGGCGGGTGTCGGCAAAGCGCTGGAGTTGCCGGAGCATTTGGCTGATCTGTTCGAGCGCGAAGAGCGTTGCACAGTGCTGGCCAATGACCTTAAAGCTGTGCAGGCGTTTGTGAGCCAGCATGGCAATCGGGGTAAGCCTTTGTAAGGCAAACCGCGCAGATAAAAACGCCGCTTTCCCTTCCGTGGGTCAGCGGCGTTTTTTGTTTTTGGCCGGCGCGATCGAGCGTTACGAGAACAGCTTCTGCACGACCACAATCACGGTGCCGACAGCGGCATAGAAACCTGTCGCGATAGCCACCGGGTACCAGAACGTCTCGCAGTTTATCTTCAAGGATTCCGATTTGAGTTTGTCTTGCTCAGCCTGCATGCGTGATATCTCGGCATAAATGCGCCATACATCAGCATTCATTTTCTCCATCGTTGCCTGTTGCTCTTTGTTTTCCACCATCATCGTCCTCCTTCGCAATTAGGGCCATTTGACAGGCGCTCATCTCTGCCTGGCAGCATGATCAGCACTCACCGAGTATAGGAGTCACACTCGGCCGCGGCCTCCAACAACCCCCAAAACCGTCGCCCATTGAGTAAGCAGTTATGTGCGCCGTTTTTTGGTTGTCATGTTGCAAGCGCATGCTGGATTACGTCACCCCCTGACGAACCCATAAAGACGATAAAGCGAACTTTCCTACGTCAGAACCAGTCACTTAGGATAGAAGCAGCTCCCGTTGAAACGATTGTTCCCGAACTATTGAGTGGTGATCGAGATGGAAAGTATCAGCCTATTGCTCGAAGAAGCACTGAGCCCTTATCAGGTTACGCTGACCACCTCCGGCGTGCGGGGCGAGTGCCTGGTGACCGTGAAGAGTCCCGCTGGCGCTATCGTGGTCGAACGTGAAGTCGACCAGGCGCAATTGATGGATAAACGCGTATTGGTGGATGTGGTGGATTGCCTGCTGCGCGATTTGAAAATCGCCGAAGGGCGCCTGGAACCCTCGGTTATTGCGGCATTGCGCAACGCTGCCCTGACCCGCAGCGCAGCGAGCGCAGGAAGAATTATTTAGTCTCGGAAACTTCCTACAGCATGGCCGGTCAGACTTTTTAACAGTAAGAGCAAACATTGTGCTCCGGTGATTGTGGCTTGCTGTACTGGTCATTGTTGGCCACGTTTAACCCCGAAGTGTCTCCCCACTCTTCGGGGTTTCTTTTGCCTGGGATTTGTCACGGCTCTGCAGCGTCCCTGAAAAAGGTCGGGTTGTCGCGCAAATAGCGCTCGCGCATCACCGGGTCCAGCCATGCCGCGTAGGCTTGCTGCAACTGTTGTTGCGGGATGTCGCGCAGCGCCTGGTCGATTCGCTTCAAGGCCTGGCGGCCTTCAGGCGTGTTCGAGCAACCGATGTGCGTGCGCTGGTAAGGCGCTGTTCCCTTGATGGGATAGAACGCCAGGTCGGCTGTTTCGATGCCTTGCTGCAAGGCGTGATAGCGAATTTCGGGCGCATAACCCAACACCGCCTCCAGGCGCCCAAGGCGCTGCATTTGCAGCAGGCTGCCAAGGGCGTCATTGCCATAATGCAACGCCAGTGTGCGTGGGTCAGCGTGCTTGAGCTGCTCATCGATCGCGGGGCCGTAGCTGCGTTCAGCGGTTGCGCCGATCCGCGCAGTGTGGGCGCGCAGAAAGGCTTGCAGGTCAAACTGGCCTTCGTCAATAAACGGTGCCATGGTCGCTTGATCACTGCGTCGCACACTCACCCCATTACTGGCCACGGCGAATGCCTGAGTGGAAAAAATCACGTACCTGGCGCGTTCCTCCGTCCACAGCAGCGAAGGGTCGCACGTCAGGGACGCGGCCCGCAGCATCTGAATGCCACGGGCGCGATTGACGTGCATCACTTCGTGGCGGTACTCCGGCAAGTGCGCGCTGAGTATCGGTAACAGCTGGTCGAGTACCCCCTGGCCTTTTTGCGGGCCTTCGACGATGGTGATCGGCGGTAGGTCGCGCACCAACCAGATCAGCGTTTGCTGGGCATTCGCCGACAGCGGCCAGCCTCCTGCCATCGCGGTGGCAATACACAGCTCAATCAACCAGCGGCGGGTACGACGAGCCCTCAAATCGCGCCATCCTCGCGCAAGCGGGTGATGGCTGCCGTGTCGTAGCCCAACGCATTGAGCACCACGGCGTTATGTTCACCCAATTGCGGCCCGACCCATTCACAGCTGCCGGGCGTGTCCGAGAGTTTGGGCACAATCCCCGGCATCTTGAAGTCCTTGCCACCCGGCAGTTGTGCTTTGAGGAACATCTCACGCGCCAGAAACTGCGGGTCGCCCAGCATGTCTTCGGCGCTGTAAATGCGGCTGGCGGGGACTTGGGCTTTATTCAGTGCCTCGACCACTTGATCCAGCGACAGCGAGCTCACCCAGCGATCAATTACGCCGTATAACTCATCGCGGCGACTGTCGCGCCCGTCATTGCTGGCGAGTACAGGGTCGTTGGCCAAGTCCTCGCGGTTGATGGCGAGCATGAATCGCTTGAAGATTGCGTCGCCATTTGCCCCGATTTGCACGTGCTTGCCATCGGCGCTGGTATGGATCGATGACGGCGTAATGCCCGGCATGATGTTGCCGGTGCGCTCGCGAATAAAACCGAACACGTCGAACTCCGGGATCATGCTTTCCATCATCGCGAAGATGGCTTCGTACAGCGCCACATCCACCACTTGGCCAAGCCCGCCGTTAACTTCACGGTGACGCAGCGCCATCAGCGCGCCGATGACTGCCCACAACGCCGCAATCGAGTCGCCGATGGAAATCCCGGTGCGCACCGGCGGGCGGTCTTCGAAACCGGTGATATAGCGCAAGCCGCCCATGGACTCGCCCACCGCGCCAAAGCCCGGCTGGTCCTTCATCGGCCCGGTCTGGCCGAAGCCTGACAGGCGCACCATCACCAGCTTGGGGTTCAGAGCGTGCAGGGTTTCCCAGCTCAGGCCGAGTTTTTCCAGCACGCCGGGGCGAAAGTTCTCGATCAGAATGTCGGCGTCCGCCAGCAACTGCTTGAGAATCGCCAGACCGTCCGGGTGCTTGAGGTTCAGGGTCAGCGATTTCTTGTTGCGCGCCTGTACGAACCACCACAGTGACGTGCCTTCATACAGCTTGCGCCACTTGCGCAATGGGTCGCCGCCGTCCGGGGATTCGACCTTGACCACCTCGGCACCGAACTCGGCACAGATGCGTGACGCAAAGGGGCCGGCGATCAGGGTGCCCAGTTCGATGACTTTCAGGCCAGCAAGCGGTTTGGCATTAAATGACATGACGATCCTCGGCGAGTGCAGGGCGGTGGTGGGATGCCTTTTAACATAGGCGAGACGTCCAGGGATAAGGATGATGCAGCGCAGTATTCGTTGAATGCCCTCGCCATCAGTTAGACTGGCCGCCTTTCCCTGTCTTTAGAAGCCCGTTCATGGCCCAGCCGTCCACGACCTACAAGTTTGAACTCAACCTTACCGACCTCGACCGTTCGGTGTACGAGAGCGTCAAACAGACCATCGCCCGCCATCCTTCGGAAACCGAAGAACGCATGACGGTGCGTCTGCTGGCTTACGCCCTGTTTTACAACGAGCAACTGGCGTTCGGTCGTGGTCTGTCAGATGTAGACGAACCAGCCCTGTGGGAAAAAAGCCTGGATGATCGGGTGCTGCACTGGATCGAAGTCGGCCAGCCCGACGCCGACCGCCTGACCTGGTGCTCGCGCCGTACCGAGCGTACCAGCCTGCTGGCCTACGGCAGCTTGCGCGTGTGGGAAGGCAAGGTGGTACCGGTCGCCAAAAACCTGAAAAACGTCCACATCGCCGCGGTGCCGCAGGAAATCCTCGAGACCCTGGCCAAGGACATGCCGCGCGTAATCAAGTGGGACGTGATGATCAGCGAAGGCACGATTTTCGTCACCGACGACCGTGGCCAGCATGAAGTGCAGTTGCAGTGGCTGGTCGGCGAGCGCGAGTAAATCCGTAGGAACCAGTGTGGGGGAGCAGGCAAGCCAGCTCCCACAGTTGATCTGTGTTGTGTGCAGAATTTGTGTTTAACCGCCTCATCAGAAGAGAAGCTTTCGTCACCCCATGCGTATCGATCCTCGCCCGTTGCCTGCTGTCCTGCCGTTTCTTGGTGAATTGCCGCCGCTGTTGACCCGTCTCTACGCCGCACGCGGGGTGCAGTCCGAAGCCGAGCTGGACAAGAGCCTGGCGCGGTTGATTCCTTACCAGCAGCTCAAGGGTATCGATGCGGCGGTGGACCTTTTGGTGACGGCCCTGGAACAGCGCCAGCGCATCCTGATCGTTGGTGACTTCGACGCCGATGGCGCCACAGCCAGCACCGTGGGCACCCTGGGCCTGCGTTTGCTCGGCGCGGCGCATGTCGACTATCTGGTGCCCAACCGGTTCGAATACGGCTACGGCCTGACCCCGGAAATCGTCGCGGTGGCGCTGCAACGAGAGCCGCAGTTGCTGATTACCGTGGACAACGGCATCTCCAGCGTCGAAGGCGTGGCGGCGGCGAAGGCGGCGGGGCTGCAAGTGCTGGTCACCGACCACCACTTGCCCGGCGACGAGTTGCCGGCCGCAGATGCCATCGTCAACCCGAACCAACCCGGCTGTGAATTTCCGAGCAAGGCGCTGGCCGGCGTGGGCGTGATCTTTTACGTGCTGATGGCCCTGCGCGCGCGGTTGCGCAGCCTCGGTTGGTACGAGAACACGCCGCAGCCGAACATCGGCGAGTTGCTCGACCTGGTCGCCCTGGGCAGCGTTGCCGACGTGGTGCCTCTGGACGCCAACAACCGCATCCTGGTCCATCAAGGCCTGGAGCGTATTCGCGCCGGTCGTGCGCGGCCCGGGATCAAGGCGATCCTCGAGGTCGCCAAGCGCGACCACGCACGCATCACCTCCACCGACCTCGGCTTTATCCTCGGGCCAAGGCTCAACGCTGCCGGTCGCCTGGACGACATGAGCCTGGGCATCGAATGCCTGCTCACCACCGACGTTGCCGCCGCGCGGGAAATGGCTGCACAACTGGATGGCATGAACCAGGACCGAAAATCCATCGAGCAGGGCATGCAGCGCGAAGCGCTTGCCCAACTCAAGGACTTGCCGGTGGAGTCGATGCCGTACGGTTTGTGTCTGTTTGACCCGGAATGGCACCAGGGCGTCATCGGGATTTTGGCGTCGCGCATGAAAGAGCGCTATTTCCGTCCGACCATCGCCTTTGCCGACGCCGGTGATGGCTTGCTCAAGGGCTCAGGACGCTCTGTGCAGGGTTTTCACATCCGTGATGCCCTGGCGGTGGTCGCGAGCCAGCATCCCAACCTGATCGCCAAGTACGGCGGTCACGCCATGGCAGCCGGCCTTACATTGCCCGAGGAAAACTTCCCGCTGTTTGCTGAAGCCTTTGATGCCGAAGTGCGTCGGCAACTGCGCGAAGAGGACCTCACCGGACGCTTGCTGACCGATGGCACGTTGGCAGTCGAAGAGTTTCACCTGGAACTGGCGCGCGCATTGCGGCATGCCGGGCCGTGGGGGCAGCACTTTCCCGAGCCGTTGTTTCACGGGGTGTTTCAGCTGGTGGAGCAGCGTGTGGTGGGCGAGCGGCACTTGAAGGTGGTGCTCAAGAGCGAATGCGGGTCGGTGAAGCTGGATGGCATTGCGTTTGGGGTGGACCGCGAGGTGTGGCCGAACCCGACGGTGAAGTGGGTGCAATTGGCCTACAAACTGGACGTGAATGAGTTTCGAGGCAATGAAACCGTGCAGTTGATGATTGCGCACATCGAACCGCGCTGAACCTCAATAACACCGCTAAGCAAATGTGGGAGCGGGCTTGCTCGCGAATACGGAGTGTCAGTCAAGGATGTTGCGACTGATCTACCGCTTTCGCGAGCAAGCCCGCTCCCACATTTGGTTTTGCCTACTGCCTGGAATTACTCGGCTTTGTCTTTGGCCTGATGCTTCACAATGATGTCCACCAACCGCTGTGCCAGCGCCGGGTAGTTCTCATCAAAGTGATGCCCGCCGGGCAACTTCACCGCTTCACCAACGGCGGTCTTGTCGGTGCAACCGCTCTCGTCGACTTCTTCGGCGCCATAGATGCACACCACTTTGTCAGCTGGCAGCTTGGCCATTTCCGGGCCGGTGGCGGCTTCTTTGCCCGCGTTGCCCAACCAGCCTTCCACTTCGATTTCAAAGCTGCCGGTGCGTGCAAACGCCAGCAAAATGATCGCGTCTACGCGCTGTTGTTCGCTGTCCGGCAAGCGGTTGTAAATAGCCGGCAGTACGTCGGCGCCGAAGGAGTAACCGGTCAGTACGAAGCGTTTGGTGCCCCATTTCTGACGGTAGTGCTGCATCAGCTCGGTAAGGTCCTTGGCGCTTTGTTCCGGGGTCTTGTGCTGCCAGTAGTAGCGCAGCGTGTCGATGCCGACCACCGGGTAACCGATCTTGGCCATTTCACCGGCCACGTCGCGGTCCAGGTCACGCCAGCCGCCGTCACCGGAGAGGAACAGGGTGACGGTATCCTTGGCTTGGCCCGCCGGCACTTCAACCACGGGAATCGCTAAACCGCCGTTGTCCGAACCCACCAGTTGCTTGCGCAGTTCGTTGTTCAGCACTTGCGGGTAGTGAATGTCGTAGTCGCTGATGCTGGTGGTCGCGCGCGGTGTGTCGCGTACGAAACTGGCACTTTCATCGTCAGGGTTATCGTTCCACGCCACCAGCCAGTTGCCGTGGGCGGAGGTCTTCGGCAGCGGGTCCTTGCAGCCTTCCTGTGCCAGTGCAAAGCCTACCGAGATGGCATTCGCCTTGTCGTCGTTCTGGGTGGCCAGCCAGCGCCAGGCGAGCGCAGCGCCAGGGCCGATGCCGCTGACCAGGGTCGCCGGGCCTTTCAACTGGGCCAGGGCGCTTTGCAGCGCTTGTTCCTGCAGCTTGCAGTCATCCTTTGGCAGGATCACTTGAACGATTTGCGCCGAGCCGCCCTGGCTCAGGGCAATCAGCTGGCTGTCGGTCAGGGTTTCATCGGCCATGACGGCCACTGCCACGCGGGCTTTGGCCGAGCCGTCAGGCGTTACACGGGTCATCACTGAGCCATCGGCCTGGGGCAATTGCTCCAGGGTCGGCTGCGGGGCAGGGCGGTTCCAGTACCAAAAGCCACCACCCGCGATCAGCGCGAGCAGCACTACAAAGGCCAATACATACCGCCAGGAGCGTCGAATCATCAGCGTTTCACCAATCCAGTCAAGCCGCCCGCGATCAGGGCGGCGGTGTCGGCCAGTGCCACCAGCGGATCAAGTCCTGCGGGCACGGCCATATAACGGGGTTCCCAGTCAGGCTGGAACTTGTCTTTGAAGCGGCGCAAACCTTGGAAGTTATACAGTTGCTCGCCACGGCGGAACACCATCGAGCCCAGGCGTTGGGTCAGCGGTGCACCACGGCGTGGTTGCAGGCCCGATAACGGCACCATGCCGAGGCTGAAGCGGGCGTAGTCGTGGTTCTTATAATGTTGAATCAGGCCAACCATCATGAATTCCATGGTCAGCTTCGGCGCGTCAGGGTGAGCACGCATCAGGTCGAGACTGGCCAAGTCATGGTTGTAGGTTTCGAGCAGGTTGGCGAAGGCCACCGTGCGCCCTTCGAAGCGAATGATCGCGATGCGAAAGTGCTTGAGGTAGTCGTCGCTGAAACGGCCCAGGGAGAAGCCCTTTTCCCGCACGTTCTTGCCGGTCAGCCAAGCGTCGGAGATGACTTTGAGTTCATCCATCGGTGCCTGGCCCGGTTCGAAGATCTCCAGGGACAGGCCGTCCCGGGTGCCACGGTTCCAGGTGTAGCGCAAATCCTTCATCTCTTTGCCCTTGGCTTCCAGGTCAAAGCGTTTGAGGTCCACGCGGGCTTCTTCGCCCAGTTTGATCGCGGTCAGGCCGATGTCCATGTAGTACGGCAGGTTCTCGGCGCGTACCTGATAGAACACCGGGCGCGCGTGATGGATGTCGCACAGGTCACGGAACTGCCAGATCATCTCGGCGCGCGGTTGGGTCGGGCCGATCGGGTCGTACAAGGCCACCAGGCTGCGCCCACGGCGGGCGTACATGAGGAAGGCTTCGTCGTTGGGGTGGAACAGCAGCGCCTTGTCACCGGTCAGCGCCAGGCCGCCGTCCGGCTGGGATGAAGCCATCAGGATCTTGGTGGCGCGTTCCAGCTCATCCGGTGTCGGCAAGTGAATGATCGGGCGCGCGGTGCGCAGCAGCCAGGTCAGCGACACGATTACCAGCAACACGGCGGCACCCAGCAACGAGCGCAGGCCGCGTGGGGCGTTAGCGTCGAGGGTGAACTGCCACCACAGTTGGTGGCTGTACGGCACGTCCTGATAAGCAAACAGCAGCAACCAGATCGAGGCACCCAACACGCACACGCTGGCCACCAGGTACAGCGGCGAGAATGGCAGCTCGGTCAGGCGGCTGGCGCGGTAGAACGAGCGACGGAAGATCGCCAGCAGCACCGCAGTCATGATCATCAGGCTGGCTTCTTCCCAGTCAAAACCCTTAAGCAGCGAGAGCAGGGCGCCGGTCAGCAGCAGCACCATGGTCAGCATCCAGGCCGCCGACAAACGCCGACGCAGGCCCTGGGCCAGCAGCAGGCACAGCACGCCGATCAGGCTGGCGCCGAAGTGCGAAGCATCAATCAGGCGGTGGGGAATCAGAAAGCCGATGTTTTCCAGGCGTGAGTCGATTTCTGGCGTGGCGCCGGAAAACAGCAGGACCACGCCGGACAAAAAAACCAGTACGGCCAGCACCGGTGCTGCCAGGCCTGATGCAACCCGCAGACTCTGCTGAGTCTGAAACAGGCGTTGGGCTTCGTTGACCAGCAGGAATACACAAGCGATCAGCAGCGGCAGCACCACGTAGATCATCCGGTACAGCAGCAGTGCAGCGGCCAGTGGCGCAGCGCCGAGCTTATCGGCGAAGGCGGCCAGCAGAATCGCTTCGAACACGCCGACACCGCCGGGCACATGGCTGAGTACGCCAGCGGCCAGAGCCAGCAGGTACACCAGCAGGAACGGGCCAAAGGGCGGCGCTTCCGGCAGCAGCATATAAAGGACGGTGGCAGCAGCGGCCACGTCCAGTGCGGTGATGATCAGTTGCAGGAACGTCAGTCGGCGGCCGGGCAGGCGCAGGGTACGGCGCCCGGCCTTGACCAGCAGGTTATCCGGGTAAGGTTGGTCCGGCAGGCGACGGCGATAAATGCCGATGCACAGTGCGACCGACAACAGCAGCACCGCGCCTGCAATGCCACCGAGCAACCCTTGGGATAAATGCAGGTAAGTAGACGCGGCCGGCAAGTTGCTCAGCGTGGCCAGTGCAGCCAGCGGCGGCAGGGCAGTGCCCAGGGCCAGGCTGGCAAACACGGTCATGTGGGCCACTTCCGAAGCACCGACGCCATGGCGTGCGTATAAACGGTAACGCACCGAACCGCCCGAGAGCATCGACAGGCCAATGGCGTTGCCGATTGCAAAGGCGGTAAAACCACCCATTGCCAGGGTTTTGGCCGGCAGCTTCACCCCGGCGTAACGCGCGCCGGAGAATTCATAACCCAACAGGATAATAAAACCGACCACAGCAGCGCCAAACGCACCGAGCAGGGCTGGCTTGGGCACTTCCAGGATCGAGTCATGGAGGGCGTACAGGTCCAGTTCCAGCAGCAGGTGTCGGCAGGCGATCAGGGCGATTGCGAACAGCAACAGGGTAACGGCCAGCCCGATTGGCTGCCGGTATTTGCTCAACAGATCCAGCCAGCGCAAACGGGTGGGAGGGATCGGTTGTGTCGCTGTGACGGTGTCGTGTGGTTCAGACGAGTTGGCGCGCATCAATCACCTCGTGGATTGTGCGCGACAGGATGGAGGTATCGAGCCAAGTTACCAATCCCTATGGACAAAATAATTACAAATATTAACGCGTATCGCCGGGTGCGGCGACTGCGGCCATTGGTCGTAAAGGGTAGCGCTTGAGCATTCAGCATAGCTTGCAATGAAATGGACTCAACAAACCGCATTGGGTTTCATGAAAGATGCCATGTCATTGTTTCAGATGAACTTTTTCATCAGATACAAAAAAGGCCACTCTTTCGAGTAGCCTTTTTTGATGTTTGGTTGCGGGAGCCGGATTTGAACCGACGACCTTCGGGTTATGAGCCCGACGAGCTACCAGACTGCTCCATCCCGCGTCTGTGGGCGGCATTCTACAGCCCAGCGGCGAGGTGTCAACCGTTAATAGGCTGATGGGTCAAATAAGTGTGAATTTGCCACTTTTTGTCCTCCGTGCGCGGTAAGTGCACGAAGGCTAAAGATTTTTTTGTCTTACAATTTTTGTGCGGCGGTAAAACAGGCGCGCACAAAAAAGGCCACTCTTTCGAGTAGCCTTTTTTGATGTTTGGTTGCGGGAGCCGGATTTGAACCGACGACCTTCGG
>NZ_JAUTYR010000093.1:0-965 GCF_041946035.1 Pseudomonas sp. AMR01 | reverse complement strand
CGTGGACCCGGTTATCCGGGATTACGTGCCGAACCAGACCGTCATCAATCCGGACGCCCTCACCACGGACGACCAGGAATTGAAGATCGACCAGTCGAAGTATTACGCCATCGAGATCGATGACGTGGACAAGCGGCAGGTCAAGGGCGAACTGCTGTCCAAGGGAGCGACGCGGGCCGGTTACCGGCTCAAACTGCTCGCGGACACGTACATCGGTTCGCGCATGGTCCAGGGTGCGGGTACCGTGCTGTCGGCGCGCACCATCGCACCGGCCGACCCGGACGATCTGTACCAGATTTTCGTGGACCTGAAAACGGCCATGGACAATCTGGAACTCCCGCAGGATTCGCGGTGGATCGCGGGTACCCCCGATCAACTGAATCAGTTGGCGTGGGATCCTCGTTTCACATCGGCCCAGAATTACGGGTCGAATTCGTTGATCACGAACGGCGAGATGGGGTCGATCCTCGGTTTCCGAATCAAGGTCAACACCAACGCGCCGATCGCGTCGAACCCGAATCAGCGGTGGATGATCGCGGGCCAGGGAAATCAGGGCATGACGTTCGCCCAGCAGATTTCCAAGACCGTCGCGTACCGTCCCGAATCGTCGTTCTCGGACGCGATCAAGGGCCTGCACGTTTACGGCGGTAAGGTTATCCAGCCCGAATACCTCGCGGCGGTTCCCGTGACCGTTTCCGCGACGGCCCCGTAAGGAGGTACAGAAATGGTTTACGAAACCACCACACGCAAGGACGGTACGACCGTCACGCTCGGCGGACTGGCGGGTGACTACGCGGACGCGGCGAATACCGCCGGGCTCGTGTTCGATCCCACGGCCAAGGCGAATGTCGAAACCAACCTGGTCGACATCACCCAGATCACGCACACCCCGCAGGAAGTCGTGATTCAGGACCCGGTGGACGAAATCATCGTCACCCCGGCTACCGACACGCTGGATCTTTCCA